>JBIQMB010000624.1:0-2208 GCA_044463745.1 Chitinophagaceae bacterium
AAGTGAGGGATTGTTCCTTTCTAACGCATTGTGATACACATACCCTTAAATTAATCAGCATTTACAAAACAACCGGTTCCATAGATAAGGGTGAACGTCTCTTTGCAGAAGGCGATGAAGTACAGGGATTATATTTCATTAAAAAAGGATTTTTAAGAATAGAACTCTACGGCGATTCGCCCCGCCCGCTGGTTCTGAAATTTGCGGGAAAAGGCACCGTGTTGGGGCACCGGACTAACATCAATCATTCAGTACACCACAACACCGCCACAGCTATCTCGCCGGTTACTTACTGCTTTTTACCCAATATTGCCTTTCGGGAAATAGCCTGTGACAGCCCAACGCTTCGTCAACAACTCACTGAACAACTGTTGAAAGACCTGATTTTGGCTGAAAGAAAAACCCTTCAACTGGCGCATTATTCCGTACGCGAAAAAGTAGCGCAGGCTCTTTTGCAGATGGCTCATATACACGAGTACAATGAGAAAAAACAAAGCTTCAGAACAGAATTTGGCCGACAGGACCTGGCCGACCTTGCGGGCACGACGAAGGAGCAAGTTTCAAAGGTCATGAAAGATTTTGAAAAGGAAAAACTGATTAAATATACAGGGAAAAAATTCACCTATCTGAATATTCAGCTTCTTCATTATGCGGCCGGTTCATGACCTGCTTACCTCTGAGCACTTTAAAGCACTCCATTTAAGAACATCTAAAATTCTGTACACTTTGTGGTGAACGAGCGCCTGTGCGGTGCATAGGAGTAAATTCCTACTATGCGAAGATATATGGTTGCAGGTTTCCGTCCCGTTATAGTAAAATGCGGTATCAAAATTGAGGCTATCCATATCGGCAAGGTTTTTAATACGATTTATTAAATAACAGAACCAGGTTAAGGAATTTTTACTAAAAACCAATCGGTGTACTCACCGCAAAAGCCAATTTAAATTCATTAATTCAATACATAAATATGGGTCAGAAATTAAAAGACAGAATAGCGGTGATCACTGGCGCAAGCAGCGGCATCGGTGCAGGTATTGCGCAATGTATGGCCGGTGAAGGTGCTGTCGTGATTGTAAATCATCCGGTGGCCGAAACGCAGGCCGATGCGGATGCAGTTTTGAAAAAGATAACAGATGCAGGAGGAAAGGGAATAACCTACCAGTGCGATGTGAGTAAAGAGGATCAGGTAATTAAAATGTTTCAGGATGTGGCAAAGCAATTCGGTTCGGTTGATATACTTGTAAACAATGCGGGTGTACAACGTGATGCTCCCTTCACCCAAATGACGTTGAAACAATGGCAAACGGTAATGGATATTAATTTGACCGGACAATTTCTTTGCGCGCGTGAGGCCATCAAATTGTTTTTGAAACAAGACTTCAATCCTGATAAACAGAAATATCGGGGAAACATTATTCACATGAGCAGTGTGCACCAGGTGATACCATGGGCAGGACATGCTAATTATGCAGCCAGCAAAGGTGGCATTCATCTGCTTATGCAAACACTCGCTCAGGAATTTGGCGCTGATAAAATCAGGGTCAATAGCATTTGCCCGGGTGCCATCAGAACCAATATAAACCGGAATGCGTGGGAAACAAAAAAAGCATATGATGACCTGATGAACCTGATACCGGATAACCGGATAGGTGAACCGGAAGACATTGGTAATGTCGCCGTTTTTTTGGCAAGTGACGATTCAGACTATATTACAGGAGCCAGTATCTTTGTAGATGGAGGTATGACTACCTTTGAAAGTTTTTCAACCGGCGGATAAATGAATGCAGAAGAAAAACGATTGGCCATAACCAAATGGAGAAAATGGGGGCCGTATGTCAGTAATCGCCAATGGGGTACTGTACGCGAAGACTATAGTGAGGATGGCGACGCATGGAATTATACAAACCATGATACAGCCGAAGCTCACGCCTGGCGCTGGGGCGAGGAAGGGATAGCCGGAATATGCGATGAGCAACAATTGTTGTGCTTCGCTTTCGGCTTCTGGAACCGCAAGGATAAGATGGTTAAGGAACGTTTCTTCGGCCTATCGAATCAACAGGGTAATCATGGTGAGGATGTAAAGGAATATTATTACTATCTGGATAGTTCGCCTTCGCACAGCTATATGAAGATGCTGTATAAATATCCGCAAAACGCTTTTCCGTACGAGGATTTGATTCAGACAAATGCCCGGCGCAGCAGGGAGGA
>JBIQMB010000625.1:0-2199 GCA_044463745.1 Chitinophagaceae bacterium
AAACTACCCACCGCAACCGCAGCCAGAATATTGGGTAAATTATAATTCCCTACCAGCCTGGATGAGATGGAAAACGAATGCTCTCCCCTGATCTGAACTTCCAGAAACGGATCGCTCGATACCAGATCAGCTTCATATTTTCCGGTACCTTTTCCATACAAAATCTTTCTCGTCAATCTTTCTGAAAGCTCCGATACCTTTTGGTCGTCTGCATTCACAAAAGCCACTCCGTCATTATACTTCAGGAAATCAAACAATTCACCTTTTCCTTTTTTTACGCCTTCCTCTCCGCCAAACCCCTCCAGATGCGCCTTCCCGATATTGGTAATCAATCCATAATTCGGCTTGGCATACCGGCAATACGATTCTATTTCGAAACGGTGATTGGCTCCCATTTCAATAACCGCCATCTGCGCATCTCTTCTTATTTTAAGAATGGTGAGCGGCACACCAATATGATTATTAAGGTTGCCCTGGGTAGTATAGGTATGATACTGGGTGGACAAAACCGCATGTACTAATTCTTTCGTAGTTGTCTTTCCGTTGCTTCCCGTAATGGCAATAAATGGGATGTTGAATTGATCGCGATGAAGAGAAGCAAGGGCCTGCAAGGTTCTTAAAGTATCATCTACCCGGATTATTTTCGGGTTTCCTTCTCCCACCGGCTCATCCACAATTGCCCATGAAGCGCCTGCACCCAAAGCAGAAACAGCAAAATCATTTCCGTTGAAATTTGGGCCCTTCAGTGCAAAATAAATGTCGCCTTCTTTCAGCTTACGGGTGTCTGTCTGCACAGAGGGATTGCGCATATACAGGCCATAAAGTTGTTTTATATCCATCGTATTAATAAGGAAAGCCCACTATTGATTTTTCAATGTATTTTCAAAAAGTTTGTAAATACGTTTATACTCATCCATCCAACTGGTTGGTTCTACAAACCCATGATCCTCTACAGGATAGAGAGCCAGTTCCCAATTATCTTTCTTCAATTCGATAAGGCGTTGCGTTAGTTTGATAATGTCTTGTGCATGCACATTCACATCTACCAATCCATGGCACATCAACAAATGCCCCTTCAGTCCCTCTGCAAAATAAATGGGTGAACTCCGTCTGTAAGCTATACTATCATTAAACGGTTCGTTCAATATGTTACTGGTGTAGCCATGGTTATAGTTGGCCCACTCGGTTACCGAGCGAAGACCCGCCCCGGCGGCAAATACATCCGGCGTGGTAAACATGGCCATCAAGGTGATAAAACCGCCGTACGACCCGCCATAAATTCCGATCTTCTTAGGATCAACCTGATAGGTTTTAACCAGGTACTCAGCCGCATCTACGTTATCGTTAAGATCTTTATCTCCCATATAGCGATAGATGCCTGTACGCCAATCCCTGCCATAGCCTGCACTGCCGCGGTAATCTGCATCAATTACATAATAGCCATTGTCGGCCAAAAAATTATGAAACATATTTTCCCTGAAATAGGTACTCCACCACTTATGAGCATTTTGAAGATATCCTGCACCATGTACAAAAACAACGGCCGGCATTCCCGGTTTGGGATTATTGGGTTTGAACACTCTGGCATATACCTTAGCGCCATCCCGCGCCGTAAACGCCACTACCTCCGGATCTCTCCAGGGGTACGATTTCCATTCGTCTGACTGAGCCAGATTGGTTATCTGCTGTGCCTTACTGCCTGCTTCATTCTTTTGCAGGTAGAGTTCGGGTGGTACATTGGAATAGGAATATAGAATTGCAATGTTTTTTCCATCGGGTGATACCGTGGCTTCATTGCCGCCCGTCATTGTCGTAATCTGCTGCTTACGCGCCGAACTTATTTCCAGTTTATAAAAGTGCTTTTGTCCCGGTTCTACTTCATTGGTTGTAATGTAAAAATACTTCTTGTCAGGACTCAGCGAAGCCGACTGCACTTCATAGTTCCCTTGTGTGAGAGTGCGTGTCGATTTACTTTTTACATTGTAAAGATAAAGATGAGAGTACCCGGTTTTTTCACTTTGATAATAGATTGTCTGATTATCAAGCCAGCCAATATTAAACAAGCCTGGCCCGGCTATCCATGCCTCATCATGCTGATGGTCTGCGGTAACGAGCTCATGGGTCGTTGCACCCCATATGAGCAACCAGCGGTCTTTATTATCCTGCGAACGGGCATCAATCAATAAGTACTTACCGTCG
>JBIQMB010000626.1:0-2198 GCA_044463745.1 Chitinophagaceae bacterium
ATAGAACAGCTTCAATATCTGCGGCATTTTCTTAAACCCTCCAAAGATTCGGCATCACTTGCAGAATTGTATTCCATTTATGGGAGGTTTTATGGGACGCAGAGTAAATACGATTCATCCATACAATATTTTGATTCTGCAATCCGTATTTCAGAGCGTCATCAGTTAAGCGATCTGGGTTCTTATTATTCCGGCATATCAATCGGTTATCAGCAATTGGGCAACTATCCGGCTGCTCTGGATTATCAGCAAAAGGGATTAAATTTTGTTGAAAAAACCGGCAATCAGAATTCGCAAGCCTATATTTTATTAAATATGGCTATCACATACGAAAATATTGGAGATACGGCCAAGGCGCAGCGCAATTACCTACATGCACTTGAACTCGCTTTAAAGTTGGGTATGAAAAATGTAGAAACTTATTCCTACTCTAACCTTGCCAATCTGTATCTGTCACAATTAAAATGGCAGGAAGCTTACGATATTGCCATGAAGTCTGTTGAACATTCAGGATCCGACAAGGGAATAAGAGCCGCAGGTTATTCTAAAGCCGCTACTGCCCTTACGCGTTTGGGCAGGTTTCCGGAAGCTTACCAAATAGCCCAAAAAGCAATTGAAACTGCCGACTCTACCAACCTGCCGCTCAATATAAGCCAGGCATACAGGTCGATGGGTGATTTTTATTATAGTCAAAAGAAATATAAAGAAGCTATACCCTATTATCTTCGGAGCAAAAACGCCACAAAGGATCTGAGTTCTTATTCAGCAGGCGTAGCTACTGAGTACAAAAATCTGGCTGAGTGCTATGAGCAGACAGGGGATTATTTCAATGCACTTCAAAGTTTCAAACGTAGTGCAGAAATTTCTGATTCTGTTACACGAAAAGAAAATATCCGGCGCACAACGGAACTTAGTATGAATTTCGAATTTGAGAAACGGCAAAACGAAATGGCCGAAGAAACACAGAAAGCGGCCATGATGGCCCGAACAAGGCAATATATTCTGACAGGCGGGCTCATTTCCGTATTGATTCTTGGCCTTATTTCTTTTATCGGATATAAGGGAAAGCAAAGAGCGAATAAAAAATTGTCTGAACAGAAACGCCAAATTGAATACGCCCTTTCAGAATTAAAGTCCACCCAGGCCCAACTCATTCAATCCGAAAAGATGGCTTCACTGGGAGAACTCACAGCCGGTATTGCCCATGAGATTCAGAATCCGTTAAATTTTGTCAATAATTTCAGTGAAGTGAGCAACGAATTAATGACAGAAATGGAGGAAGAGTTAACCGCTGGTAATTGGGAATCTGCAAAAGAAATAGCCACGGATGTAAAGCAGAATCTTGAAAAAATAAATGTGCATGGCAAACGTGCGGGAGCCATCGTGCGCGGCATGTTGCAGCATAGTCGCGGTAGTTCGGGTAAAAAAGAACTGACCGATATAAACGCGTTGTGTGATGAATATATACGCTTAAGTTACCACGGATTGCGTGCCAAAGACAAATCATTTAATGCGCATATCGAAACACAGTTTGATGAAAGCATTGGGAATGTCAATATTGTATCGCAAGATATTGGAAGGGTGATTTTAAACCTGCTCAATAATGCATTTTATGCGGTGAACAAAAAACAAACAGATACCAAAAAAGATGATCATTTCAAACCAACCGTAATAGTGATAACCCGCCATGAAAACGGCAACGTTGAAGTAATTGTAAAGGATAATGGATCGGGTATATCCGGTGAGTCCATAGATAAAATCTTTCAGCCTTTCTTCACCACCAAACCTACAGGCAAAGGAACCGGGCTGGGGCTGAGCCTGGCATATGATATCATTAAAGCGCATGGAGGGGAATTAAAAGTAGAAAGTGTGGAGGGAGCGGGAACAAGTTTTACAATTCAGTTACCGCTTGTTTAGCTGATTAAAAATGAGAGAACCGGTCTGCCGGTCGATGATTTTTTGTTCGCCGGTGTTTCATTTTTTTTTATGATTTAATCTTTTCGCTCCGGTTATTACGTGAACTTTTCTGTTAATCATGATGCCCGTATTTTAATTAGGAGCCTTAATTTTCATTGAAGATTTGCAGTTATTTTACGGTATTTAACCATAAGTATAAAAAACTATATTACTTTAGTGGTTTCAAGAAAAAATGGCCCATAATAGATGAGTATTGACTTTCTACTGATAGCGCTCATTGC
>JBIQMB010000627.1:0-2196 GCA_044463745.1 Chitinophagaceae bacterium
GATCGCAATATAGGGCGTACCCTCAATTATCTGGATAATCACGGGCTAACTGATAATACGCTTGTGATTTACCTGAGCGACCAGGGCTTTTACATGGGAGAACATGGCTGGTTTGATAAGCGTTTTATGTACGAAGAATCCTTTCGTACACCCATGATTATGCGGTTTCCGGGCCGGATACAACCAGGTAGCGTTTACGGTGATTTCGTAATGAATCTTGACATGGGGCCTACAATATTGGAAGCAGCAAACGTTGCCATACCGGAGGATATGCAGGGAAAATCCATTCTTCCGGTGTTCAAAAAACAATTCGATAGAGACGCTTTATATTATCACTATTATGAAAAAGGTGAGCATGATGTTTCTCCTCATTTTGGCATCAGAACCGACAATTATAAACTCATCCGGTTTTACGATAAAGTCAACGCATGGGAATTGTATGATTTGAAAAAGGATGAACATGAGATGAATAACTTGTATGGTCAAAAAAAGTATTCAAGCGTAACCAAGGAAATGAAAACAAAGTTGAAAGAACTGATACATTATTATGAAGACGATGATGCATTAAAGATTTTCGAATCCCAATTTTAAAAGATGTATTTAAGGAATACTTTTATCGGCTTGGCATCTATATGGCTTATCGCTGCAACGACTGCCTGCCTGGCGCAAAACCGATTGCCAAACATCATATATATCTATGCCGATGATCTGGGTTATGGGAGTATTGGCCCCTATGGTAATAAGCTAATCCGCACCCCTAATCTGGATAAAATGGCTGCAGAAGGGATGCTCTTTACGCAACATTATTCTTCGGCTCCGGTTTGCGCTCCCGCACGCGGAAGTTTGATGACCGGAAAGCATACCGGCCATGCATATATAAGAGGAAATTATGAACTCGGCGAATTTGATGATGAGCATGAAGGAGGACAGATGCCGCTACCTGAAGGAGTTCATACGCTCCCGGCTATGTTAAAGAAAGCAGGGTATACGACAGCAGCCATCGGCAAGTGGGGGCTCGGTATGCCCGATAACAGCGGCAATCCAAATAACCATGGGTTCGACTTATTTTACGGGATCATGGATCAGAAGCAGGCTCATAATTATTATCCTACTCATTTGTGGAGAAACAACCGGTGGGATACTTTGAACAACCCGGCATTTCAGGTGCATCGCTCGCTGGACTCCAATACAGCTACCCAAAAAGATTTTGACGCTTACAAGGGCAGGGATTACGCACCTGCAAGCATGCTGAAAGAAGCCATTCACTTTATTGAGGATAAAAAAAACAAACCATTCTTTCTTTATTTTTCCACACCACTGCCGCATGTCAGTTTACAGGTGCCCGACGAGTATGTGAATATGTACAAAGGGCAGTTAGATGAACCAGAATTTTATTATGGCCAAAAAGGTTATGCTCCGGTAAAGTATCCCTACTCATCCTTTGCAGCTATGATTACCTATCTGGATATGCAGGTGGGCGAATTGATGAAAGCTGTGAAAAAGGCCGGAATTGATGGTAATACAATTATCATGTTTTCGAGTGATAATGGAGGATCTCAGGAGAGTGGTGTACCCGACTCTTTATTTCATCTTAATGGACCGTTGAGGGGTTTCAAACGGGATTTATATGAAGGAGGAATCAGGGAGCCGTTTATTGCCAGGTGGCCGGGTAAGATTGCGGCAGGATCCAAAAGTGATTTAATAAGTGCACAGTATGATGTAATGGCTACGTTGGCCGAATTAACCAGGCAGGATGCTGAAAATACGGATGGCATCAGCTTTTTACCCACGTTGTTGGGTAATACGAAAAAGCAAAAAAAGCATCCCTGGCTGTATTGGGAGTTTGGCGAAAAAGGAGGTTCAGTTGCTGTGAGGATGGGAAGATGGAAGGGTGTGAAAAATGGAATGAAAGAAAATCCTTCGGCGAAGTGGGAGATTTACGATCTGGACACCGATGTGGGCGAAAAGCATGACCTTGCTTCTCAGCATCCAGAATTGGTGAAACAGTTTGATGAAATTGTAAAAAAGGAACACATGAATGCACATTTGCGCGAATGGGAATTCATCAATCCAAAATTCATTAGCCGGGAAAAGTAGCTCTGTTAGTTTGACTGCTATGCGCCGTTCCAGATTTTCCAGCTTTCCTCAGCCTGAATAATCAGCATTTCCTCTCCATTTTTAATGGTGGCTCCCTGT
>JBIQMB010000628.1:0-2190 GCA_044463745.1 Chitinophagaceae bacterium
CATCTACATAGGTTTTTAAAATTTATAATTACGCACGCCTCATGGCGCACCAGATATCGCAGATTTGCGCAGAAGTTGTTTTTGCTTCGCATAAACAACGTAGAAAGCAAGGTCTATGTGCATCGCGTGCCGGCGTACCATCGGCACTGTCAGTCCCTTCTGGGGGTTTGCTTGCCTCAAAAAAATCTTTGCGACCATGAGACCTGAATTCCCCTTAATTGGAGAGGTGGACGCGATAGCGGTCAGGGTGGTTATGATTCTCACTGGCGCAGGCCTCCCGGCCTGTGACTCATCGATACTAAAAGCGTATGAAATTATTTGTAAAGAATTTCGTGGTGGCATGAATAGTTTTAGCGTTTGTTGGAAAACCACCCCGTCTGTCACGTGCCTTGAAAACTTCTTCAAAAATTGATCATTGGAATGGGCATGTGTCATCCACCCCTCCTTTTGAGGAGAATTTGGAGAATTCTTTTCGCTGTTGCAGGAGCTGGACTATTCAAGAGGTAAGGTCTATGAAAGTGTTTCTATATGTAGAACTTTCCTGCCTAAAAAAATAATGAGAGCCGGATCGATCAAAAATCGATATGCGTCATTGGTACTCTGTGTATGTGTCTTTTTTTACCTTTCAATCCTTTCCGGTCTATAACCCCGAACGGGGTTTAATCCTGATAACCCCTGATGAAATCGGAGGTACTATAAGCGTATTATAACAACCCCGAAGGGTGTTGAATAAGCGTTCTTGTTTACCTCTTTCAGGGATATTTTCAGGTGATAGTACTTGTTTGTTTTTGACAAAAACCGATAAGCGTCATTGGTACCATAAGGTCGTCCCTACGGGACTAAATAAATCACCCTCCTTCCTGTCAGGTTTGCGTTGCTTTGAGGGCTTGAAAAAACCTGACAGGTGGGAATAAAAAAGGCTCCTCGACTCTCCCTGTCAGGTTTCTCCCTCATACAAGTCCGCGCGCAACCTGACAGGTTTTTCCCCACCCGAACGTCATTGGTACTCGAAGATACAATCTAAGAAGTAGATGAATATAAGTCATTAAACGAATTGTAACTCAACAAAGCTTTTTGGCACTCTGAAAGTTTTTATTTAATCCATTAACCTTCTCATTAAACAGCCTGCTGAAAAAAATCACTTTCGTTCGTTTTTATATTTTTCATTACTTTGAGCGAAACATTAAATTTATGCAAGGATACGAATCGCCGGCCCTACAACAATTTGATAATGTCATTGCATTAAAATTCAGGCTCTACAATAGTTTATTTACCAATCTTCCGTTTCAACGAATTGAGAAAACCGGAATACTCCTATCGCTTTTTGCCAGCCAGTGCGAAGAAGGCTATACAAAAAACAAGAGCCCTTTAACTATAATAAATGACTTTTTCTCATCGCAAACAGGTTACGAAAGTGAGCAGCAAAAAAACGACCTCCTGTTTCGTTTTATCCAGTTTACCGAAAGGCAGATTGTGCTCTTCGATGCCCTGGAAGATGCAGGATTTAATAAAATAAATGATACCAAAGGAAAGGGTACGCTTAAGCAATTAGAAATGCAGGTGGCTCAGAATGGGAAAGAAGCATTGCTAAAAGAGAAGCTCAGAAATTTTGCCGTTCAGATCGTGCTTACGGCGCATCCCACCCAGTTTTACCCTCAGGAAGTTTTAGGAATCATTTTCGATCTGGCCAAAGCATTGCAACATAATAATACGCCGTTGATCAACATGTATCTGCAGCAGTTGGGTAAAACACCTTTTTTCAAAAAAGAAAAGCCCACGCCTTACGATGAAGCCATGAGTCTTATCTGGTTTCTGGAAAATGTTTTCTATGAAGCGGGGGGTAATATCATGAGTTTTTTGAAGAATACATTTCCGGATATCATAGACACTTCCAAACCGGTATTAAGGATGGGCTTCTGGCCGGGTGGCGACCGGGATGGCAATCCATATGTATTGTACGATACTACATTAAAAGTAGCAGCGGCTTTACGGGGAAGTATATTGAAATGCTACTATCTGCAATTGCGCAAAATGAAGCGGCGCCTCACTTTCAGAGGAATCGAACAACTCGTAACTGCGTTGGAAGAACAGTTGTACGAAAATATTTTTATACCGGGTAAGACGACTTCCATTTCGCAAAAATCTATTCTGGGTATTTTGAATCAGATGCGGCAGATCATCATAGACCGG
>JBIQMB010000629.1:0-2187 GCA_044463745.1 Chitinophagaceae bacterium
TGAATTTAGAAAATAAAATGTCGGAGCAGGAAAGTCAATTGTTTCATATCAAACAGGAACTCACTGACATATCAGGAAGGCGTGAGTATCTTGAACTGGAACTTCAGCGTGAAACAAGGCTTCGTCAGCAGTATCAGGAAACGGCCAGCTCACTTCAGGTTTTGAAAAATGAGAATGAAGGCCTTCGCCGTCAGATAGCAGAAATGGTTGGCAGGCAATCAGAAATAGAAGGAAAATTGCTTCAGATGAAAGAGCTGGAAGAAAAAGTAACGCTTTTTGAAGATGAAAAATCAAGAATGATTGCCAATCTGGAGATGATACTCAAACAATCAAAAATTCAGGATAGCTGATAATAGGGCTATTACTGTCTTTAGTAATCAGTCACTTACGAACCGAACCATCGCATTTACACATTAATATCTGCCGGATATCTTTCAGAAGAGGAGTAAACCGGTCGTCTTTATTATTTTAGAGCAGATCACCTCTTATAAAAGCAGCAAAAAAATTATTATGAAAAGAACAATTTATTGGTTTGGTATCCTGATCGTGATTCTCTCTTTAAGTCGATGTACATGTAACAAGGCAATAGCTGAAGATTCTTTTGCCGAAGACGCATCCGGATGGACCATCGTTGGCGATGCGCAGGGAGGCTATGTAGAAGCTTCCTATTCTCCTGATGGCGGGGTTACGGGTGGTCATATTTATGCTAAGGATGATGTTGCCGGTGGTGTATGGTATTTTAATGCACCTTCAAGTTACCTTGGCGACCGAAGCGAATATTATGATAAGACGCTTTACTTTAGTTTGTTTCAAAACTCAAAGCGTACCTCTCCGTTTAAGGAAGCGGATGTAATTTTTCAGAGTGAAGATAAGCAAATCACCTACCTGTTTGCTGAGTATCCGGATACTACGTGGACGAATTACAGTGTAAAAATCAATGCGGATGGTGGATGGCTGGTGGGCAATCATAAAAGTAAGGATACGGCAACGGAAGAATATATTAAGGCCGTGCTCTCCAATGTTACAGCCTTTAAAATTCGAGGCGAATTTGAGAGCGGACCTGATGAGGGTGGTTTGGATGATGTACGAATTGCAAAATAGATTGGGGGAAAATTCAGGCTATGGGTTAAGTGTCTTTATGCACGAAGAATCATGGCGATACCATTAAAATGTAATATCATTTGGTCAGATTTTTTTATTAATAGCTCGATCAGGCATGGGATTATTTCATCCTGAACCTGATATTATATCGTCAATCCACTTTATTAACTTTGTGCAAAACCATAAATGAAATGTCATCACATCCGGTTATTGCAAACATTAGAAAAGTATATCAAAAAAATCATCTGACAGAAAATGAGGTGGATAAAAATCCGATCGTTCAATTTGAAAAATGGTGGAACGAAGCGATTGAAGCAGAAGTAGAAGAAGTGAATGCAATGACCCTTGCTACCTGTACAAGGGATGGGAAACCGTCAGCCCGCATTGTTCTTTTGAAGGGGATTCATGACAGCGGCTTTGTTTTTTTTACCAATTACACGAGCCGAAAAGGACGCGAACTGGATGTAAATCCGAACGTAGCTCTGGTATTTTTTTGGAAGGAACTGGAAAGACAGGTGCGGATAGAGGGCCGGGTAGAGCGGGTGTCGGACGAAGAAAGTACAACCTATTTTATAAGTCGTCCGGAGGCAAGCAAGATCGGAGCATGGGCATCTCCGCAAAGTCAGGTTATTCCTTCGGTCGATTTTTTGCAAGAGAAACAATTAATAACCGAGCAGGAATTTGAAGGAAAAGATATACCGCGTCCGGCTTTTTGGGGTGGATACATTGTGCACCCTTCTTCTATAGAATTTTGGCAGGGAAGGCCTGGAAGGCTGCACGATCGATTGCGCTATACCCTTACCGGCAAAACGACCTGGAAGCTCGAGCGACTGGCACCCTGAAAGTGGTTTTCATTCCGTTTAAAAGAGATATCTTTAAACATCTAATGACAGGATCATCATGCCGGAAATTATTTCAGATAAAAAAGTTTTTTCTCTGTCCGAAGTGCTGAAAAGTGTGAAACGTACGCTCGAAACACGCTATTCAAGTGCCTTCTGGGTTAAGGCAGAGATGAACAAGCTCAATTATTACAAGCATTCAGGGCACTGCTATCCTGACCTGGTAGATAAAAGTGATGGAAAGGTG
>JBIQMB010000630.1:0-2166 GCA_044463745.1 Chitinophagaceae bacterium
TGAAGATTCGAGAAAAAAAGGATTTGTGAAGGTGAGGGTAGATGGCGAGATCAGGGATCTGGTGCCTAAGATGCAGGTTGACCGATATAAAATACATGATATTGAATTGGTGGTGGACAGGCTGGAGGTGAATGAAAAGCAAAGGGTAAGGTTGGGCGATAGTATTCGCCAGGCATTGCAATTAGGAAATGACCTTATGTTTCTGTTATTACAGGATGATGACAGCATTGTGCAGTACAGTAGCCGGCTGATGTGCCCGGATACAGGTATCAGCTATGAGGAGCCTTCGCCTAATTCATTTTCATTTAACAGCCCATATGGCGCGTGTCCGCATTGCCGGGGATTGGGAAAGGTTTATAGCGTCAATCTTGACAGTGTTATTCCCGACAGATCATTGAGTGTGAATAAAAGTGCCATCGTACCACTGGGTGAGGAGCGGGATGTGCATGCATTCAGGCTGGTGCAAAAACTGGCTCGTAAACACAGATTCAGCCTGGACGCACCCATTTCCGAACTGCCTGAAAGTGCTCTGAACCTGCTGCTCTACGGGTCCAAAGAAAAGTATGAAAAAGAATTTGATGATTCGGAAGATTGGACGGGGCTCGGAAATAGCGATGAAGATGCGCCGGATCGGGAATACGAAGGAATTGTAAATATGGTAAACCGTTGGTTCCGCTCATCTACCTCAAGCGAATATATCCGAAATTGGGCCGAACAGTTTATGGAACTGAGTGCATGCCCCGAATGCCATGGTGCCCGCTTAAGAAAAGAAAGTCTGTGGTTTAAAATAGACGGCAAAAATATCAGTGAACTCAGCGAGCTAAGTCTCGAAAATTTGATGGTGTGGTTCTCGAACATTGAGGATCGGTTGTCGGAAAAACAAAATCTGATTGCCAGAGATGTTTTAAAAGAAATCAGAGACCGGCTCCGGTTTCTTTTGGATGTGGGGCTTAATTATCTGAGTCTTAACCGGCCTTCCAGGTCATTGAGTGGAGGAGAATCACAGCGCATTAAACTGGCAACGCAGATAGGATCGCAGCTTCAGGGTATCACCTATGTGCTTGATGAGCCCAGCATCGGATTGCATCAGAGAGACAATCATCAGTTGATCCAGGCTTTGAAAGGGTTGAAGGAAATTGGAAATTCGGTGTTGGTGGTTGAGCACGATAAGGATATTATGCTGGCGGCAGATTATCTGGTAGATATAGGGCCGGGTGCCGGCGAAAACGGTGGTAAAGTAGTGGCTGATGGCAGTCCCGATGAAATTTTGAAGTTGGACACCATTACATCTTCTTTCTTAAACGGCAAAAAACAGATTCCGGTTCCGGAAAAGCGAAGGGATGGCAATGGTGAAGAAATCAGGATTACCAAAGCTTCGGGAAACAACCTCAAAAATGTGGATGTTAGTTTTCCGTTGGGCAAATTCATTTGTGTAACCGGGGTAAGTGGCAGTGGTAAATCTACCCTAATCAATGAAACCCTGTACCCCATTTTGAGTCGTCATGTTTATCACAGTAAGACTCAGCCTTTGGCATATACAAAAGTCACGGGTTTGGAACACATAGATAAAGTTGTGGAGATCGATCAGTCGCCGATTGGGCGTACACCACGCAGTAATCCGGCCACCTATTGTGGCTTCTTTACAGATATAAGAGCCTTGTTTGCCGCAGTGCCTGAGGCCAAAATAAGGGGATACAAACCCGGACGTTTTTCTTTTAATGTAAAAGGCGGACGTTGCGAAGTGTGCCACGGTGGTGGAATGCGTACAATCGAAATGAACTTTCTTCCTGATGTGTATGTAAAGTGTGAAAAATGCAATGGCAAGCGATACAACAGGGAAACCTTAGAAATTAGGTATAAAGGAAAATCGATCAGCGATGTACTGGAAATGTCTGTAAATGAAGCTGTTGAATTCTTTAAAAATGTGCCTTATTTATATCGCAAAATAAAAGTGCTGCAGGATGTGGGTCTGGGATATATAACACTTGGCCAGAGCGCGCCAACCCTGAGTGGTGGAGAGGCACAGCGGGTTAAATTATCTACAGAACTCGGTAAGCGGGATACAGGAAAAACCTTTTATATACTGGATGAACTATCTACCGGTTTACATTTTTAGGATATTGCACTATTGCTTCAGGTGCTGAATAAACTGGTTGACAGAGGAAA
>JBIQMB010000631.1:0-2165 GCA_044463745.1 Chitinophagaceae bacterium
TATAGGTTTGTGAATGCAGGCATTCAACACCGTGGAGGACATGGATTAACTGCGTTGATCCATGTGGGGAGGTCTTACCCAAACTCCCCTCGGCCGCTTCACGGCCTGGGCTCTTTTTCCCCCGGTTTATGAATGCGGGCATTCAACACCGTGGAGGACATGGATTAACTGCGTTGATCCATGAAGGGAGGTCTTACCCAAACTCCCCTCGGCCGCTTCGCGGCCTGGGCTCTTTTTTTCCTCAGTGTTTGAATGCGAGCATTCAACACTGGGAAAAAAAGAACCCCGCAGTTTCCTGCGGGGAGTTTGTGCCCGGGACTGGATTCGAACCAGCACGTCCTTGCGAACGCTGCCACCTGAAGACAGTGCGTCTACCAATTTCGCCACCCGGGCGTTTTTGGGACTGCAATATTACATGAAGAATCTTTTCTAAAAAAGAAATCGCCATAGTTTATTTTCTTGCGGCAAAAAATTCACACAAAGTTGTTACTTTTAAAACCTCATGAATAATTCAAACCGGTATTCTATCAAAAATGATTTTCGTTTAATGTCAAATCCTTATGAGTAAGATTGCTTTGGTTTTAAGTGGGGGCGGCTTTCAGGGAGCTTTCCAAATTGGCGCCTTCCGCGTTTTAAAAGAACATTGGAGTTCGTTGAATACCCCAAATGAACCCCTCAATTTTGACATTGTATCAGGCGTTTCAGTTGGTGCGCTCAATGGCTTGCTCATAGCTTTAAATAAATTTGATGACCTGGAAGCCATCTGGCAAAGCATCGCCAAAAATGGTGTCACGGAAATATATCGTTCCAATATCATCGATACCAACTTTGCAACCGATACCGATAATCCCGAATTAAAGTATCAGGTCAACTGGCAGACCCTCCGGACTCTCTTCCCGCGCACGACACACAACCTGATGATCAAGGGCGTGATTTCAAGGAAATCCATATTCAGGTCGTTCAAAGAGGAGTTTCAGAACCTTAAAGCTATTGCTGACAATACACCACTATATGAGCTACTGAAAAAATATGCCAGAAAGGAAAATCTGGAAGAGTGCAAATATAAGTGCGGTTTTGTTTCGCTTAATGATGGCAAATATTATTCTGTCAATGCCTGCGATTTTGATACGGACGAAGATTTTGCCAAAGGGGTACTGGCTTCCACTACCATGCCCATTATCTGGCCGCCGGTGGATAAGGTAAACATCAACGGCCAAACTATTCGGCAGTGCGTGGATGGCGGCGTTAGAAATGTATCACCACTGCGCCATATTATTGAGGAAATCAAGGATGGAAACAACCCCGAAGAATTTACTATTGTAATCATAAATTGCAGTACAGGAAAGATAACGGAGGAAGACTTCGGTAATAAAAATTTTGCACAGATCGCACTACGCGCGCTGGATGATATAGCGATTACTGAAATATTCAACAATGACATCCGGGACTTTGTCACTAAGAATTACTTTGTAAAACAGGTAAAACAGAAACACCCGGATGAAATTGTATATGATTATGATTTTGAAAATCAGGGAAGAGGTAAACCGCTTCACTATTTTAAAGCCATCATCATTCAGCCCGACTCCAATGTTTTAGGCGATCCTTTAACAGCCAATGCTCTGCAGATTCATTCAAGAATAGAGCATGGACGAAAAAAGGCTGAAATGGCTTTGAATGCATTTGCCAAAACCGATGAAGTGCACAAAACCACCATGGTGTAATCAGAACCTTACACCCAATGAAATGCCCATTCTTACACCGGCCCACGGCCCATCAGCATTCAATACTGCTTTATTGGCGGATACATCCGAAGTGATTTTCAACATGGGGATGTCCAGGTCAGATATAGCATCTTTAACGCTCTCTTGTTCCTGAGCCGAAAATGGAGTGGAAGGCGTACCCGTCAGTGTGGCTTTTCCGGCTCCGGCATGAGGTCCTAAGAACCACAGATCGAGTGCCAAAAACTTTCCTATATTCTTTTGCAGACCTAATACAAGTCCACCGGTATGAGAGGTCATGGTTCCTGAAAGATCCATGGTTGATTCCGTACCTCCGTCGTTATCGTAGGTAATCGGTAATCCCTTCAGGTCAAAGCAACTGTACCGGTAAAAAAACGAAACATAGAAGACCTGTCCGTAGCCTTTTCCTGCATATATCTTTATTTC
>JBIQMB010000632.1:0-2145 GCA_044463745.1 Chitinophagaceae bacterium
AACAATACTTGAGGCGTTGTCGAATGCAATGTTCAGGGTAAAATTGGAGAACGGACATGAGATTTTGGCAACGATCAGCGGCAAAATGAGGATGCATTACATCAGAATCTTGCCGGGCGACAAAGTAGGAGTAGAGATGAGTCCCTACGATTTATCAAGGGGAAGAATCATATTCAGATACAAAAATTAAAATTTGAACGGTATAAAAACCAGATAGTTATGAAAGTAAGGGCATCCATAAAGAAGAGAAGCGCTGATTGTAAAATAGTGAGGCGCAAGGGCAGATTGTATGTTATCAACAAAAAGAATCCCCGTTTTAAGCAAAGGCAAGGTTAATCAACTAAAAAAATAAACACAGAATATGGCGCGTATTGCCGGTATAGATTTACCAAAGAACAAAAGAGGTGAAATAGGGCTTACCTATATCTATGGTATTGGCCGCTCAACAGCTCAATACATTTTAGACAAAGCAGGTATCAGCTATGATAAGAAGGTGAGTGAGTGGAATGATGATGAGCAAGCTGCTATCCGTAACATCATCAGCACCGAAATAAAAACGGAAGGTGCACTGAGAAGCGAAGTTCAGACAAACATAAAAAGGTTGCTGGATATCGTTTGCTATCGTGGTTTAAGGCATCGTAAAGGATTGCCGCTGCGCGGTCAGCGTACCCGTACCAACAGCCGTACACGTAAAGGAAGACGTAAAACCGTAGCGGGTAAAAAGAAGGCACCGAAGAAGTAAAATTCAGGTTGCGGATTTTTTATCCGGGCTTTTTATATCCATTCCTGTTATTGCCGGATCTCTTTCTAAAGCCGGAGGGAGGTGAATACAGGGCCGGAAATTCCGGTAAAATTTTAAAGATTACCTACATTAATTAACAATGGCAAAATCAACAAAAGCAGCTTCCAAAAAAAGAGTAGTAAAAGTGGATAGCTATGGTGATGCTCATATCACCGCCAGTTTCAACAACATTATCATCAGCCTTACCAACAAGCAGGGACAGGTTATTTCATGGTCTTCTGCCGGAAAAATGGGATTCAGAGGTTCAAAGAAAAATACACCCTACGCAGCTCAGATGGCAGCGGCTGATGCAGCTAAAACTGCATTAGACGCCGGACTGAAAAGGGTAGATGTGTTTGTAAAAGGACCCGGATCAGGCAGAGAAGGAGCCATCCGTTCATTGGCACAATCAGGTATAGAGGTAGTGATGATTAAGGATATCACTCCTTTGCCTCACAATGGTTGCCGCCCTCCCAAAAAGAGAAGAGTATAATTTTTTAATTTAATAAACCCGGGTAATTCATTGATTTTAGATTTTTAATGATGAATTGCCGACAGTAAAAAATCAATTTATAAACTATGGCTCGTTATACAGGACCAAAAACAAAAATTTCAAGAATTTTCGGTGAACCGATTACCGGAAACAGTAAGTGGCTGACAAAAAACAGCAACCCTCCCGGGATGCACGGTGCAGCCAGAAAAAGAAAAAGCCTTGGAGAATATGCCTTACAGCTTCGCGAAAAGCAAAAGGCTAAGTACACTTACGGCGTATTGGAAAAACAATTCCGTAAAACATTTAATGAAGCAGCCCGCAGAAAAGGTGTAACCGGTGAATTGCTGATCAAGTTGCTTGAAGCCAGATTAGACAATACCGTTTACCGGATGGGAATTGCACCGAGCCGCCAGGCTGCCAGGCAGTTGGTATCTCACAAGCACGTAACAGTAAATGGTGATGTTGTGAATGTGCCGTCTTACTCTTTAAAACCCGGTGATGTCATCGGCCTGAAAGAAAAGAGCGCAAACAATTCTTCCATTACATCCAACCTTCAACCCAAGAATCCTAAATTCAATTGGCTTGATTGGAATGAATCTACAATGAAAGGTACATTTCTGGCCTATCCGGAAAGAGAAAGCGTTCCAGAAAATATTAAAGAATCGCTCATTGTGGAATTGTATAGTAAATAATTCTTACACATTCATTTAGATCAAATCAATTATAATCAATCAAAATCATAAAATGGCCATTTTAAATTTTGTAAAACCAGATAAAATCGTTCTTCAAAAAAGTACTGATTTCGAAGCTCAATTTGAATTCAGGCCGCTTGAGCCCGGCTATGGTGTTACCATTGGTAACGCACTGCGCA
>JBIQMB010000633.1:0-2144 GCA_044463745.1 Chitinophagaceae bacterium
ATAATTGCTGTGAAAAGAATGGCTCGATTGATGTCATGGGCTTGTTTCCCGACTCCTTATCAGCGTTGGAATATCTTAAATCCAACGAAGTGGATGTAATTTTTCTTGACGTGGAAATGCCGGGATATACGGGTTTCGAATTATTAGATCAGTTGGTTTATCTTCCCAAAATTGTTCTTACCACCTCCAAGACCGATTATGCATTTGATGCGTTTCAATATCACGTTACCGATTATCTTAAAAAGCCATTCACCTACAATCGCTTTCTTGAGAGCATCAACAAAATCAACAAAACGACTGAGCGTTCGCAGCCAACACATCGGGAAGATATCTTTATCAAATCAGACGGCAGACTCGTTCGCCTCAATTTTGAGGACATCCTTTATATTGAAAGCATGGGCGATTACATTAAATATTTCACACCTTCCAAGTTTTATATAGCCTACGGTACTTTAAAATCGGTAGAGGAAAAAATGAATCCCAACCGCTTCATGAAAGTTCACAGATCATACATTGTAAACCTGGGAAAGATCAATGATATACAGCACAATTCCATTGTGATAGCCAGCAAGGTAATACCCATCAGCAAGGCATTAAAATCGCATGTGATGTCGAAGATAAATGTTGGTTGATTTTTTTGGGCATTCATTCTCCTAATTCAACTCTATTTTTTTTTAAACGCGGAGAAGGAAGAGCGCGGAGGTTCCGCAGGGATATCCTTTGTGACACTTCGTGTTTTAGTGTCTTGGTGGCAGTGTTCTTCACTCTTCAAAAGGGAGAGAAGAAAGAATGATAAGTATCCACCGGGATATAAATGAAATCTCCTTTTGCGAAACTCAAAGTTTTCATACATTATCATTATTCTCCTCTTTGCTTTTAGTTCCTGAAGATGTTTTTTATTGTTAAAATCGTGAACAATTCTTCTGTCAATTGCTTTCCTGAATTGAATTTTCAAGGCAATCATCTTACTTCCTCATCTTCTAAAAAACTTTGTCTCGCATAAATAACTTCGCTCGCATTTTTGCAGCGGCCTGCTGGCACTTTCCTACTTACAAATTGGTCAAAATACTCTCCAAACGATATTGGTGTATAACCTCAATTATGCCAAAGGTTTTAATTCAATAATTTAGACAGTACAATATCCTGCTTCTGAAATCGCTGCCGAGAATAGCTTGGTAATTTCATGACTACCTTCTTCAGCATGGATTGCAGAGAATTGAAAAGCAAATTGTGAAAACACCTTTCTTCTAATCCATTTACTAAACACAAATGCTGTGACATGGCTTTCCAATCCCTTTGTTGCGGTGTCATTTTTTATTTGCTATCCGAAATTAATGCAATAATTAGTTGAATAATAATTCCTTTTTCTTCAGGTTTGCTTTGAGCTACCAATAAGGCAATAGCAGTTAATCCGTTATCATTTATCTTTACTTCTCCCGATTTTTTGAAACGATGATTGTTTTTTTCTAAAAACCAATAAACAAAAACGCTCCAATACGTTTGTTGCCATCATTAAACGAATGGTTTTTAATTACAAAATACAACAAGTGCGCAGCCTGTTCTTCAATACTTGGGTAAAGATATTGACCTCCAAAAGTTTGTACAATGTTTCCTAAAGAACTTTTAAAACTCTCATCTTTTTCATTGCCAAATAATTCGGTGGCTTCTTTTTTTATTATCAGTTGTTGCTTTAACTGTGCAATAGCGGATTTTGCTTCGTTATATTCTATTTCGTAAGTGATATTCTCTGATAGATTTCCGGTTTGAACAGAATGACTGTCGAATTGATTGAGCAACACAAAGCTTTTAGTGTAGTTACCCAAAACTTCTAACAATCCTTTAGCTTCTTGTAATTTTAAGCTTTCTTTCTTGCCGGATTGCTCAATAAGTTGAACCATTTTGCCTAATTCTTCTAATCGTTTTTGGTTGATAGTATACCCCTTAATGATGTGTTCTTTTAAAGTTTTTGTTGCCCATTGCCGAAATTTGGTGCCTTTTACAGTATTTACTCGATAACCAACAGAAATTATCATTTCCAAATTGTAATAATCTACTTGTCGTTTAACCTTTCTGCCAGACTCCATTTGAACTAGTGTAATGATTTCTAAGAAGGTTAACTAATTTTAAGGGCATCTCCAGTATAA
>JBIQMB010000634.1:0-2134 GCA_044463745.1 Chitinophagaceae bacterium
CGAACATTCCGGGCTTCAATCAGCCTTTCACCGATCAGCATAATTTTGGTAACTGGATGGATCTGGTCCTGATGGGTAAGACGAATTCAGACGGTTGGGTGGCCATCAACATCATACCCACCGCAGCTCATACCATCTGGGGCGTACTTGCCGGTAAACTGCTGATGGAAAAGATTTCGGATAAACGAAAAATTTTGGTGCTTTCAGCCTGGGCTTTATTGTGTATGTTGCTTGGTTATGCCCTGGATATGTTTCATATAACGCCCATCATCAAGCGAATCAGTACGTCGTCGTTTACGCTGGCCTCGGGCGGATGGGTATTGTTGGTGCTTGTGTTTTTATATTGGTTTAATGACATGAAAAACCAGAAAAAATATGCCTGGATTTTTGTAGCCGTCGGGATGAATCCTATTTTTATTTATCTGTTTTTTGAAACGGTTGGTTGGCAGTGGCTAAACGGAACGGTACACATATTTGTGGGTGGATTTACGGGCATGTTAGGTGCAGCCGATTCATGGCAATATTTATTCTCCGCCTTCGCCACCTTGTTGTGCGAATGGTACATTTGTTACTGGTTGTACAAACGGAAGATATTTTTCAAACTGTAATTCTCTTGCTGATTTTAGAAGCGATAATCGCCTTGTATGCGGATATCGTTTGCCTTTAAGTCGTGCAGCAGTGAATACAGGCCAAAGAAAGTGCGGTTGATATAGATGAAATGCTTGGAGCCCCGGTTGGAATTGAATTTTTTCATCCTGCCTTCGGTACTGAATTTTTCGGCCAGGTCATACACGCGATTAAAATAAGTGATGTCGGAAAAATCGAAATGCGATTCTTTTAGCGGAGTCATGAATGTTGAAATCATCTCATGAAATAGCGTGCTGCAATATTCCTGTTCCTCTTCTGTGTCCTCAGGTTTTATCAGTTCCAGGTCCATCATTTTTTGATGAAAGGCTGCCGGATTGTTTAGTACTTCTTCTTTGGCTAATTGAAAATAGGGTTGATAAAATTCGTCAGGAATGACCTTAACACATCCAAAATCAATAGCGATGAGATCGCCATCCTTGGATACCATAAAGTTTCCCGGATGCGGATCAGCATGTACTTTTTTTAATCCGTGAATCTGAAACATGTAAAAATCCCAGAGTGCTTGCCCTATTTTATTGGCCAGTTTTTGATTGTGGTTTGAGGCTGCTAAGTCAGATAGATGAAGTCCTTCCATATAATCCATGGTCAGGATTTTTTGCGACGACCATTCAGGATAATACTGCGGAAACCGCAGGTGCGGAATGTGCGAGCAAGCCTGCGCTATCTCCATGCTTTGCTTTATTTCCAGATGGTAATCCGTTTCCTCAAGCAGCTTTTCTTCTACCTCCCGAAAGTATTTGTCTGAATCTTTTTCCTGCAGATTAAACATGCGGATGGCGATCGGCTTTACCAGTTTCAAATCTGAACTGATGCTTTCGGCTACACCCGGATATTGTATTTTAACGGCCAGGGCTTTCCCATCCTTCCATGCCCGATGCACTTGTCCAATGCTGGCGGCATTTACAGCGGTTTCATCAAACCGGTCAAAGAGTTCTGAGGGTAGCTTACCAAAATATCTTTGAAAGGTTTTGTTGACCAGCGGTGCCGATAAAGGCGGAACGGAGAATTGTGATAAAGAAAATTTTTCCACATACTGCTGAGGTAGCAGGCTCTTATCCATACTTAGCATCTGTGCTACTTTCAGTGCGCTGCCTTTCAGGTTGGAAAGGCTATCGTAAATATCAGACGCGTTTTCTTCATGAAGTTTGCGGCGGGCGTCATCTTCAGAGTCTGTCAGTTTGTTTTTGTAATACTTGAGGTAATTGACGCCAATCCGGGCGCCGGTAACAATCAGTTTAGATGCGCGCGATACTTTTGTAGTGGGTATATGATCGAGGGTTTTCATCAGGCTCAGGCTACGGGGTTCATTTCTTTTAGAATAAATTTACCAAGGTCCAAAACACTTTTCAAAGGGCGGGTATTGATAAGCTCAAAACCGGCTGTCACGGATTTCTCAATAAGTATATCCGTCTTTTCGAAATCGGCTGATGAATCATGAATCCAGAATTTAAGAACAGAAAGCAATTGCAGCCATGCGGTCTCCTTC
>JBIQMB010000635.1:0-2128 GCA_044463745.1 Chitinophagaceae bacterium
GCGCTGAATCTGTTGATTCAGTTTTATAATACCGGCGATCTGGCCATCTTTGATCAGTATAGCATAGCCTGGGTGCAGGATACCGCCAGCCGCATCGATGTGGTGAATGGCTTTATTGAGGTGTATGATGATCCGCTGGGCAGGAAAGGAAGTTATGAAAGTGTTGTGAGTTTGAAAGATATGGAAGCTTCTAAGAACATTAATATCCTGGCCTCCAATGCACAATGGTTTGAGGATCATTCTCCGCTGATGGATGAGCATAAAAAGAAAAATGTAAAAGGAATTATTGCCAAAGCCATTACCGTTATACAAGAAGCCGGAAGGACCTCGCCATCAACGCCAATTGGCATCAATCTGCCCAACAACGAATGGATACGCAAGGAGCATGGTTCTAAATCGGTCTCTCTCAGCAATATCGTTCATTCCTATAATGTCAATAGTGCTTCAAGCGGCATGCTGGATGAGTTTGGTTTGAACGAAGAGATTAAAAAACGCATCAGAAAATATGGAAGCCTGGCGGCAGATTTGCTAACCGAAATGCATGAAGCCATTGGGCACGCCAGCGGACAACTTAATCCGGGAGTAGCCACACCTGATAAAACATTGAAAAATTATGCATCAGCACTTGAAGAAGCGAGGGCTGACCTTGTAGCCCTTTACTTTGGTATGGATCCCAAATTGGTGGAGCTGGGTTTAATGCCGTCGTTGGATGTGGGTAAGGCCATGTACGATAACTATATGATGAATGGATTGATGACCCAGTTGACCCGGTTAAAGGCTGGCGAGAATCTGGAAGAAGCCCATATGCGAAACAGGCAATTAAATGCGATGTGGGCATACGAAAAAGGCCGGGCTGATAACGTGGTTGAATTTGTAAAAAGGGACGGAAAAACTTATGTGCAAATCAATAATTACGAGAAGCTTCGTACATTGTTTGGGCAATTGCTACGTGAAATACAGCGCATTAAATCGGAAGGTGATTTCAACGCCGGGAAAAATCTTATAGAAACTTACGGAGTTCGTGTGGATCCAACACTCCACACCGAGGTGCTTAAAAGATTTGACAAGCTGGATATCAAGCCATATAAAGGCTTTATTCAGCCCCGGCTGGTACCGGTTATGAATGGTGATAAGATAACGGATGTCAAGATAGAATATCCGGATAACTTTTTTGAACAAATGATGGAATACGGAAAGAAATATTCTTTTCTGACAATTAAAAAATAAAACATGGTGTTGAGAAATGCATGGGTTGTAATCTTTTGTTTCATAAGCTACACAGCAATCGGTCAAAATTATAAAACTCCTTTTTTTGAGGATGCAAGTCGTAACCGTAAAATTGCTTCCACTTACGAAAAGGTGGATTCTATCTTCAGCAGGTATGCGTCGGAAAATAATTTCCCCTCTGTATCTTACGGCCTGGTTGTAGATGACCGGCTGGTACACAGTTTTTACAAAGGCCGGATCAATCTGGAAAAACAATTGCCGGCGGGGTCTTTATCTGATTACCATATCGCTTCGATGACCAAGAGTGTAACCGCTATGGCGATCTTGATTCTGCGGGATGAAGGTAAACTCTCGCTCGACGATCCAATACAAAAGTATCTGCCCGAGGCTAAAGGGTTAAAAACACTGACGACCGATGCTCCGTTAATCACCATCAGGCATTTGCTCACGCATAGTGCAGGTTTTCCGGAAGATAATCCATGGGGCGACCGACAGCTTGGGCGCAGCGATGCCTGGTTTGACAGTTTGTATGCCAATGGAATCAGTTTTTCTACCGTACCCGAAACGGGATATGAGTACAGCAATCTGGGCTTTTCTACCCTGGGGCTGATTATAAAAAAAGTAACAGGTAAAACATATCAGAAGTATATAACGGAGAAAATCTTCAAACCTTTGGGAATGAATCAAACGTATTGGGATTACGAAGATGTGCCGGCCAGGCAATTGGTGATTGGATACCGGTATGTAGATGGAAAATATGTTGCACAACCGTTGTTGCATAGCGGCTCCTTTGGTGCAATGGGCGGTTTGATTACTACCGTAGAAGATTTTTCTAAATACATGGCTTTGCACCTCTCAGCCTGGCCTGCGAGAAATGGGGCAGATAAGGGACCACTAAAAC
>JBIQMB010000636.1:0-2120 GCA_044463745.1 Chitinophagaceae bacterium
CAGCACTTCACCATTCATTTCTACCATAAGGCCGTGCCGCCGGCACTTAAAACCGCTCAATTTTTCCATCATTGCTACCACTACCGGTTCAAATGTTCCAACTTTGTTGGGCCACTTGAATCAATTAATTTGTCCGGTTTATAACCGGAATATTCGTAAAGATTAAATCAGAAATCAATCCCGTTAGGGATGAGATGATTGTGGATTTGTTGATATTGGTCAATTGAATGCCTTCTTTTTATTAAGCTATAATCCTTTCTGATTTAAAACCCCGAACGGGGTTTAATCCCGATAACCCCTGATGAAATCGGGGGTACAAATTAGCGTACGGTAACAACCCCGAAGGGAGTTGAACAAAGGTAATCGTCCAACAAAATCATCGATCTTCACTTTAGTCATTAGGCTCGTGGATTGCCGTTCAACCCGTTTCAGGCATATGCGTCAACTTAAGGATTTCTCTTCTTGCTACCCTGTCCAGGCACCTTTATTTTCTTCTTTTTTATTCTTTGTAGTGTAAAAGAATTTTTATCCTCTATTATCCATTCCATTTCCTCTCCTTTTTCAATTTCGCAAGCCTCTGCCACTGCTGCAGGAAAATTTACATAAAATGATTTGGTAGTTCCTCTTTCTACCTTTTGAACTTTTACTGGGTACCCCATCTTTTTTTTAGCAAAATTAAAATTTCTAATTAATAGTATATATACTATTATGTATTTTTGTATATGAAAGAAAAAATAGCCCGCTCATTTTGCATGTTAGGCCTTAGCGTGGAAACAATTAATGCATATGCCAAAGACAAACTTTTTAAAAAGAGGAAACGCATTCTTGATGCCTTTGACTTCCTCTTTGCATTACTGGTAAACGCTAATAAAGAAACCGTAAGTTATAATACTATGGCTAGTACCTTAGGTCTTCAAAAAGGCAAAGCAGTTTCTAAACAGGCTCTTCATAAAGCAATGACCAACAAAGCCTTTGTCGATTTTATCAACGAAGTGTTTAATAAACTTTTCTCCAAAAAACTGGAAGTAACCAGCACCATTTCTAAATATGGTTTTCAAAGAATAATTATTCAAGACTCCACTGTCATTAAACTTCCGCAACGTCTTGCGGCTTTCTATTCAGGAGTAAAAAACGGTTTTACTCAAGTTGTAAATGCCCGCATACAATATGCCTTTGACATATTATCAAGTTGTGGTGTATACTTTGAGATAGACCCCTATTCGATAAATGACCAAAAAGCCGCAAAAAACCTGAATGTTCGCAAAGGAGACCTCATATTAAGAGATCGGGGTTACTTTAATCCGACAGAAGTTAATAGGCTACTAAACAATGAGGCCGACTTTATATACCGGTATAAACACAGAATTGTTTACTATGATGTTCAAACCGGAGCGCGCTTGGATCTGCTAAAAATATTAAGTCTAAGCAACACAATTGACATGAACGTCCGTATGGGTAAAAAGGGAGCAATTATCAGAATTGTTGCACAGCCCGTCTCAGAGGAATTGGCAAATCAAAGAAGAGCCCAGGCCAAGAAATCTGCTAAAACGCCTCCCTCAAAACTGTCGCAGGAACTACTCTCCTGGTCGATATTCCTGACAACAATACCTATAGAAAAAGCGGACTTTAAAGCCATATTTGAACTCTATAGTTTAAGGTGGAGGGTCGAAACAATATTTAAGGGAATGAAGAGTCACTTAAAGTTAGATCGTATCCATAATGTATCTAACACCCAATTGAAGTTTATTATAGTAGCAAAAATGATTTTATTTTTACTCGTATTTCAATTTATATTCAGTTGGTTCAGTAAAAGAATTTCAAAACATTTTCATCAAGAGTTAAGTCTATTGAAACTCTGTCGCTATCTGAAGGATAACGTTTGTCTATTGCCGGATTTATTAAAACAAGTATGCGCAAACCGATTACAAAAACACAGTAGAAGTGTTACGATGTTGCTTCTGAAGTACTGTACTTACGACAAAAAAAAATGCACAAATGAATCATAATGAAAAACTAACCCAATTTGCTTAAATTGACGCCTATGCCGTTTCAGGGTTGTTTTAAGTTTTTATCTGATTCCACCGGTTTCACCGGAGGTTTCCAATATTCAAGTCCGGCGG
>JBIQMB010000637.1:0-2112 GCA_044463745.1 Chitinophagaceae bacterium
ACCTGGTTAAATTAACCGGGGAGGTACTTTATTGTCTGATCCGAAAAACAATAATTGGTGAAAAGGAGAACTACGTATATGATATTATTTATATATCACGAATTTGGAGCAATGCGTGACATATTCAGCAGACCCTACTTAATTGCAGTTGTCCTTCATACTGGGGTTTGGTGTGCGGATCTTGATTATTCATATCTGCTATTTTGAGGAAAAAATTTTCTTGTTATATAGATAGCAGGGGCGTGGAGGCGGTCGTTGATCCTGCAAATTTCTTTTCGGTATTGTACACTACACAAACCAAGCCGAAAGTGTTTATTGGTTGGCTACGGACAAAAGAGTGGTAATAAAGCAAGGTATCGATATTTCAATACCTTGGTTTTGCCTGGACATATCTGAATATCTTTTTTGAAAATTATCAGGTCTATAATTCCTGTAATGTCATCATTCAGCAAATGAACCTATCGCACAGTTGCAGGTTGCATTTCTTCAGTCTGATCGTCAACCGTAGCATCAGGTGCATTTGTTTTAACTGAGGTGATTCCATTTTCTCTGCCACTAACGGCTGCATACATCTGACTCGATCCAATGATTTGGCCATTGGCCGCTTTCAGGTTAAAATATTCCTTTCCGTTTGTGGAAGTTTTGCGCTCATATCTGGAGTCGTCCGGTGCATTTTTTCTTACGGATTCCACACCATTCATACAACTTGCTTTGGTTACATATCCTTCGCTCGTTAAAATGATTTGACCATTTCCTGCTTTCAAATTAAATTGAAATTCGCCGTTTTTACGTTTTGTAATCTCAAATTTTCCCATGATTGTACTTCGTTTTAAGAGTTAGAAAAAATTAAACAGTATAACCCGCTGCATTGCAGCACGGTAATTAATCGGCATGATACCAATTAATTTTTAATTTGTCAATAGGTTGAAAGACAGTCTGAGGAAATTGTGGATAAAGTTGGCAGCCGGAGAAGTTTTATTTTCTGATCTTACACTTGGTTACTGCCAATTAATAAAATATTTCCTTTGTAAGGATATACAGACCCATTATCAGAACAAACCAGCCAAAAGCCGGCTTTAATTTTTTGCCGTCGATGAAAGATGAAATATAGGTGCCGATGATTATTCCGATGACAGCAATGGCGGCAACGCTTAATACAATATTCCATTGTACAAGAATATATGGAAGCGAGAATGTAAACCCAAGAAGAGAGTTGAGGGTAATGATCATGAGTGAGGTTCCGATAGCCATTTTCATCGGTAGCTTCAGGAAATGAACGAGCACCGGGATGATCAGAAACCCACCGCCTGCACCCACCAGTGCGGTAATAATCCCGATAATGATGCCCTGAAACACAATCGCAACGTATGGGATAGAATGGGGTGGCTCATCTTCTTCTGAATTACTTTTTTTCCTGATCATACTTACAGAAGCCAGTATCATCAGCACTGCAAAAAGAATGAGCAGGAGAATACTTTTTGTGAGAACAAAAGCACCTATTTGGAAGATATAATCAGGAATAGCCGGTACTATAAATGCACGTGTCAGATACACAGCAGCTATGGATGGGATGCCGAAGATAAATGCAGTTTTTACCTGAACCAATCCTTTTTTACAAAACCTAAAAGTACCTACTGCACTTGTTGCTCCTACTATAAACAATGAATAGGCAGTGGCTAATACTGCATCTATGCCAAACAGATAAACCAGCACAGGAACTGTGAGTATGCTGCCTCCGCCGCCAATTAGCCCAAGGGTAATACCAATAAATACGGAAGCAATGTAACCGGCTATCTCCATTTATTCAGGAATTAAGGGCAGCAAAGATGCATAAATTGGGTATTAAGAAATGAGACTTAAGTGACATTGATGTATTGCTATTCTCCAAATTTTTCTTTTACAACAATTGTCTGCGGTAAAGTTGTACTGTATTCTCAAGGCCATAATAGAGAGCATCCGAAATAAGAGCATGTCCGATAGAAACTTCAATGAGCGAGGGGATATTTTGAGCAAAAAATTGAAGATTTTGCAAATCAAGATCATGGCCCGCATTGATTCCTAACTCACAATCCACAGCCACTTTCGCTGCTTTAATGTAGGGGTCGATGGCTG
>JBIQMB010000638.1:0-2107 GCA_044463745.1 Chitinophagaceae bacterium
TCATGATTTTTTACAAATCAGCGATATGTTCCGCCACTTCGTTTGCCAGTTCAATGAGTGCTTTTCTTACTTCTTTATTCACGTTTGAACCATCCATAATAACAATAGCTACCGATGCGATTGCCTAAAGTTTCACAAGCGTTTTACTATAAATAGCTACGATGGGCAAAGCACCCCCCAGGCCTTGTGACAGATGATCGAGTACCATTGCATAGGCTTCCACTACATTATCAATATCTTTTAACCGGCTTTCTACTGATTTAACGCCGCCACCGGTGCCATCACTTAAAATGCCATAGAGCTCTCCCGTATCATGAGCTATTTGCCAATAAGCCTTGGTTTTACCCGACCGGTCAAATAAAGTATAAGGTGAATAGAGGGTAGTTTTGGCGCCATAGTTATTTAATCGGAGCTGGCCATCCCAAAAGGCCGGATCCTCATCCACCGCCGGATTATTTCTGAACCAGCTTTCTCTGCCTGCAGTTATCAAATCCAAAAGCGATTTTTCTTTAAGAAGAGATGCCGTACTTTGAGGAAAGTATGCGTTTTCAAGAATCGCCAGTTGTGCGGTTTTCTCCAGCGTAGTTCTGAATGCTTTTTGCGGATCCGCGTCCAACGAAACGAAATCTGAAAACGGCAGATAATCAAATCCTACAAAACTTTCGTTTCGGTTAATACCCAACTTTCTTTTGATTATCGCAATCCGGGGGCCTGACACCTTAGCCGGTAAGATCACCACTATTTACACCAAAGGATACGAATTGAGGGCAGCTACTTTACAAAACCTGTTACAGAAGGCCGGCACTTATTATGAGGAACAATTTCCCTCCACCAAATTCACCGTAAAACTTCTTGTTTTGGATCATGAAGATTGGAATAAGAACCAAATTCTTATTCCGTATGGTGTTCCGGCAAGTCTGAATCATCTGGACCTCATTGTATCTGCTGCAGAAAAGAGTGCAGTTGCAGCTTTGGTTGGACAGACTGACTCTCTACCTGACAACATTCTTTCTGATTTCGACTACATTGCATTACATGAATTGGGACACAACTTTTTTGCTGTCCAAAATAAGATTAATGTGCCCGAACGCTGGGCCGATGAATTTTTAGCAACGTATTTTGCTACCTGTTACCTGATGGATATTAACAGCGAAAAAATGCTGCCGCGGGCTGATTTTCCCGGCTACCAACCAACCTATAAATCACTGGAAGATTTTGAGAAACTTTATTTTGGGTCGGACCGCAGAACTACGGCTGGTATCAGGATAAATTTCAGGATTTGGCCGATTTATTTTATCCAAAACATAAGCTGAAACTGATTAAGGCTTTTTTGGAGAATCATTCAGCCGCGGGAGAAAAATTATCTGTTTTGGATTTTCTGAAGAAAATGGATTCCAAACTGATGGATCAATGGCTGGCCGGTATGCAATGACATGGCAAATTTCCGACCGGATGTTCAGCGATTACTCAGAAAGTACAGGTTCTAAACCTTTTCATTGTATCTTTTCCTAAAAAAGATAATTCCTGCAATACCGGCTATCACCAGCAAGGAGCTGATTAATTCTGCCTGAGTAGGATGAAAGCCAAAAATAGAATACTTGGTATTGACACGGATCGTTTCAACCAGGAAACGCTCGATGCCATTAAATATCAAATACAATGAGAATAAGACGCCCGGAATTTTGATCTTTCTTCTCAATGCCCACAGCACACCAAATAAGAAAAACCCGGCTACAATTTCATAAAACGGAGTCGGAAAAACGGGTTGAGGTAAAGCCCGGCAATATCTTCCTTCGCAATCAGGAATCAAAACGCCGTCCTCATTTACATTGTGCGGGTAGGTGTAGGCTACCATCCACTTGGGAATAAACCCCGGAGCCTTGAAACTCTTATGCGGAACATCTTCTAATCGGGTAGCAATACGATCGGTTACCATCTGCGTTTTGCCGGATGAGTCAGTAACTGTGCCCTGCAAAAAATAGGTTTCATTTTCCTTGAGTTTCTTTTCAAAGTCGCCCGGTGCGGCCAAGACCACCTGGCCGGGGCTATCACTAATATAGGCACTGTTATAAATTCCCCAATCCCCATCGCCAGCCACCTGGCAACC
>JBIQMB010000639.1:0-2106 GCA_044463745.1 Chitinophagaceae bacterium
AACATCCTAAGGGTAAATATTGGATTAGAAAACGATTAAAATATGATAAGGGTTTCAAAAGCTGGGTTTATTGGTTGATATCTGTAATGAATAGCAGAGTTCTTTTGAAAAATCGTTTCGATTAATTTAATCAATTTGAAACTTCTTTTCGTACTCAACCAGTTTCTTCCTCGCCACATTGCCGGTACGGAAATGTACTGCTATTGGCTTGGAAAGGAATTGACGGAATTTGAAAATGAAGTGATTTATATCATTCCGGGTTATAGTAAGAATAAAACAGAAGAATATATTTATAACGGCCTAAGGGTGATTGAATTTGCGGAACCATCTATCGTGGATCGGAAATTGAAAATGGGACTGCGGCCACCGGATGGGTTACAAAATTTTATTGAAGTTCTTGCAAATGAGAAACCTGATTTGGTGCATTTTCATGAACTCGCAGGCAGCAATGGGATTTCTTTATATCATGTAGAAGCTGCAAAAAAAGCAGGAGCGAAACTCGTAATGACTTTTCATGTCAGCAAATATATTACAGCAACGGATAACCAAAGCAAGTTCGTGACAGTCTTCGATAATTTTCGAGCTTCAATGGATTTCTATATTGCCAAAGGAATGAGCCGTTTCGTTGCCATGGTATTGTATTATCCTTCTTTATTATTGAAAATTTGTAGAATAGAAACCACATGGCTTGGCAAATTCGGAACTGCGTTGGCTATCTCACGATTAGTTGAAAAGAGACGCTTGGATTTTTTAACCTTAATCGGCCTTTGCGACAAGGTTATTACAGTAGCCAAATGGTTCAATAAAATTCTGATAGAAATTGGAGTGGATAAAGAGAAACTTGAATTTATTGAGCAAGGCATTTCATTGTCTCACATGCCTAAAACCGTACAACCAAGATTAGGGGATGGCTTAAATGTGATTTTTGTAGGACGAATCTCACATTCCAAAGGGGTAAAATTATTAATTCAGGCGGCATCCGAGCTTGACCACTTCAAACTTCAGCTTGATATTTTTGGTGATTCAGGTGAAGATGATACCTATATAGAAGAATGTAAGAAAATGGCGGAGAAGTTGGACAATGTCTATTTAAAAGGCAGATTGTCTCCCTCAGAAACGTTGGCGATCATGAGTCGGTATGACGTTCTTGTGCTTCCATCCTCAGTTCCTGAGATGTCGCCTCTGGTTATACGTGAGGCTTTCGCCGCTGGTATCCCGGTTTTAGCATCGGATAGTCCTGGAGCGGCTGAGCAAATCCGTGACCGCGAAAATGGGTGGCTTTTCAGGATGAATGATGTGGGGGATCTTAAAATGAAATTGCAATATTTAATGGATAATCCGCAGGAAATAGATGAAGCCAAAAAACATTTGCCAAAGACAAGAAGCATGAGAGAAGTAGCAGAGGAGCACCAACTGCTTTATTTGAGTTTGCTGTCAAATCACAAAACCGGGGTTAATTGACTCTCACTTTTTCCATTATCGGATGCGGGCGCATAGCCAACAGGCATGCAGAGATTATACAACGCTTCGGAAAACTCGTAGCGGTATGCGATATCATTCCGGAAAGGGCGACTGTATTAACCGTCAGATACAATGCAAAGGCATACGGTGATTATGTTGAAATGCTGACGGGGCATCCGGAAACAGATGTAGTGGTTGTGTGCACGCCAAACGGGCTGCATGCAGAGCACAGTATCGCCGCGCTGGATGCGGGTTTTCATGTTTTGTGCGAAAAACCCATGGCCATCAAAACAGAGGATTGTGCAAGAATGATAGAGGCGGCTGACAGGATGAATAAATCTTTGTTTATCGTAAAACAAAACCGGTTTAATCCGCCTGTGGTGGCGGTAAAAAAAGCACTGGATGAAAAGCGGCTGGGCAAAATTTATAGCATCCAGCTCAATTGTTTCTGGAACCGCGGTGCTGATTATTATGCAGATTCCTGGAAGGGAACAAAAGATCTGGACGGTGGAACTTTGTTCACCCAGTTCAGCCATTTTATTGACCTGCTGTACTGGATGTTTGGAGAGGTGAAAAACACGCATGCACTGCTTCGTAATTTTCACCATCAGGGTGTCATTGGGTTTGAAGATACAGGGGTTGTAA
>JBIQMB010000640.1:0-2100 GCA_044463745.1 Chitinophagaceae bacterium
CCGAAGATAAATCGTGCCTGATAGTATGTAATACAGTGAAATTATCTATTGAATTATTTGAGCTGATAAAAACTTTTATGGAAGAAAAGGGTTTTCATAACCCGGTTCACTATTTATCCACTAATATAATACCAGCAGTTCGATTAAATAGAATAAAGAAAATAAAAGAAGATTTAACAGCCAATGAAGCACCCATACTGATAGCGACGCAGGTAGTGGAAGCAGGAGTAGATATAGATTTCGATCTGGGATTTAGGGATATCGGCCCTATTGATTCAATCGTTCAGGTTGCAGGTAGAATCAACCGAAATAATGACCCTAAAAAAATATACTCTCCACTTTACATTATCGACTTCGAACCTCAAAAAACAATACGGGTATATGGGAGGTTAGCTTATCAACAGGCTAAAAATGCTCTCAACCAACAAAAAGAATTTAGAGAAGAAGAGTTTTTAAAAATGATTGAAGCATACTTTGATGGGATATCAGACCGAAGTTCTTTTTCTAAATCAAGAAGGTTTTTCGAATCCATGAAAACACTTAATTATGATGATGAAAATGAAGAGACATGTCCTGTTTCTGCCTTTCGTATAATTGAAGAATCTAAAGGATATTCCTCAGTTTTTATTGAAGTTGATGAAAATGCCAGGCTCATTCGTCATAAGTATCTCCAAAAAATAGAAGGACAAATAACCGCTGAAGCATTTAACAGGGATTGGAAATTGAAATTTCAGCAACATATTATTTCTGTCCCTCAATTTCTATGCAACAATTTGCCTGCCCTTAACAAGTATGAGGATAAAATCCTACTGGTTTCTATGGATGATCTCGAAGATAAGTATAATACCGAATCCGGGTTCATTAGAGAAATACAGGAAACAAATTCAGTTTTTACATTTTAAAATTTTGGCAACATGCCTGCCCCCACCATCCAAATCTGCCGAATCCGCTTCCCCGAAATAGAATTACAAACCCGAGATGCTCATAAGCTTCGGGGTTACTTTGGCAATCTGTTTAAAGAACATTCTCCCCTCCTGCACAACCATTGGGAGAATGGTGATTTCCGTTATCGCTATCCGGTAATTCAATATAAAGTAATAGATAAAACACCCACGTTAGTAGGCATTGAAGAAGGTGCGATACTATTACCGCAGTTATTTCTCAAAATAAAAGAAATTGATATTGACGGAAGAAGTTATCCGGTTCATGCTAAAAATATCGAGGTTGCCTCTCATACAGCGGGTTTTTCAAGTACGTTGGAAGAATATGATTTTCAAACACTATGGATGGCTCTGAATCAGCAGAATTACCAGATCTATAGCAAGCTAATGGATGAACGGGAAAAACATGAGATGCTAAACAGTATTTTGATTGGCCATATACTAAGCTTCTTCCGAAATATGAAGATAGAACTAAACAAAGAAGAAAAGTTGTTCGCCAGAGTGGATGTGATTGAAAAAGCGACCAATTTTAAAGATAATAAAATGATTGCATTCGCAGGTAAGTTTGTGGTAAATGCCTTGTTGCCTGACTGGATTGGCCTGGGCAAATCTTCGGCAAGAGGATTTGGAACGATTAAAAGAAAATGAATAAATAGTTAGAGACTTGAATAAACATTGATTGTTATTTTCTGAGTGCACCTTGAATCATTATTATTAATCATAGCAAAAAGTTTTATCTTTAAAACATCAAATGAAACAATTATGGAGATTACCATTTCCGGGCAAAACCCAAAGCATCTGAAATTAATAGAAAACCTGGCAAAAGAGCTTGGACTTAATGTATCTGAGCCCGAAAAAACGATTCGTAATGGCAAACAAACCGGTAAGAGTTTGGAAAACTCCCAAAAGCTCTTTGAATTAATGGAAGAAATGGCTGAATCAAGTGCGTTTAGTTCTATCAAGGATCCGGCTGAATGGCAGCGCAAACAGAGAAAAGACAGATCAATATCAGGAAGAAATTAACTATGGTTTGTATAGATTCTAATATTGAGCCTGGGAGATGCCAAAATTGCTGCAGGTGCAATTACCGAGAACATTCCTTTAGTAACTGCTAATACAAAAGATTTTGAACATATAAAAGACCTTGAACTAATTGGGT
>JBIQMB010000641.1:0-2090 GCA_044463745.1 Chitinophagaceae bacterium
AATAGAAAACTGTGCAATGACCAATGCCTTTCGCAAAACCGGATTTCCACCGGTGAACGTGAACCCTTTTTTCAGGATACTGATCGTTTTGTCGGATGATATGATAAGCGCCGGATAGATACCCGAAATCACACCAAAAAGTAAAGCCACGCCCAGATACCAGGGAGCCGTTTGAAATGAAAACAAGCTCAACGCCGAAAATGCTTTGCCCGTTAACTGATTAAACAAAGGCAGCACGGCCAAGGCCAGCAACCAGGCCAAAACAAGAGAGGCCAGCGAGATAAAACATGCCTCTGTCACAAACTGTAAAAAAATTTGCTTCCGCTCTGCGCCCATAACTTTCCTCATCCCGATTTCACCTGCCCGCGACGAACTTTGGGATATGGTGAGATTGGTATAATTCGCAAAGGCTATGATGAAAATGAGCAGTGAAATCAGGGCCAGCATGTAAATAAATTTCATTCTGTTGTTTGGCTGCGAATCCTCGTTAATGGCCGATTTTAGATGCAAATCAGAAAGAGGTACCAGATTGTAAGTCAGGTAATCACTTCCGCTCAAATTCAGTTCACGCTTTACTGCGTCACCTTTCATATAAGCCCTTATCTTATTCTGCAGCGACCTGATCTGAGCTTCGTTATCAAGCATCAGATAAGTATGCCAGTTGGCCGTAAACCAGTCTTCTCTTTGAACCATTTTATTCATCGAAAGGAAGGGGGCTACAAAATCGAACCGGAATTGTGAATTTTCGGGCGCGTCTTCGCAAACTGCTGACACCACCATCCTGCTATCTCCCGACTGAATAATTTTACCAATCGGATCTTCATTGGGGAAATATTTTTTGGCGGTGCTCCGGGTAATCACAACCTTATTGGGCGCATCCAGTGGCGATTGGCTGTCGCCCCCGATAATATTGAATGAAAACATTTTGAAAAAGCCGGGATCAGCGTATAAAAAATCCGGTTCTTTAAATATGTTTTCCCCGATTTTAAGATCGCGCGAAGCGACATAAGTACGTGTATATTCCGTTATCTCAGGAAACATACGTGCAAACTGCGGCCCCGGTTTGGTACCGGTTAAGGCAATCAACTCGGGCGTGCCGGAAGACTGGTATGCCATATCAACACGCACAATTCTATCCGCATTTTTATGAAATGTATCAAAACTATATTCGTCCGTGATGAACAGAATAATAAGCATACAGGCTGCAAAGCCAATCGTTAACCCGATGACATTGATAAAAGTAAAAAGCTTATTCTTTCTAAAATTCCTGAAAGCCGTTTTGAAATAATTTCTGAGCATTTTTTTTGACTTAATTATATGAGAAAGATTTCCGTAGAACCCATTGCGCTACCAAACGCATTCCATAATTATACGTCTCTGCAAATGAAAAGGTTACAGGCAGAATCTTTCTATTCAGGTGTTCGGTTATGATACACTTTATGTTCGGTTATGGAAGATGAAGCGAGACAAAGAAGTGTGCTTTATATTTATGAATCTGAAATTGGATAAAATAAAAGCAACACATTATTAAGGCTGATCAGGGTTACAAATTTCACAAGGATCAAGTTCAAAAATCTGGTTTTAATGCCCTTATTTATTTAATCAGAACTTTCCTGATTCAAATAATTGCATCAACGTTTTATAAATTAATGGGGATGCTTATTTTTAATAACTTGTCAAGTGCACGGGTTTACATACTCCGCAAACCCTTATGCATCCATGCTTTAGTAACAGATGAAATAAAATGATCAAGTTTCTAAGTGAATTTGTATCTTTCACATATTTTCAGGCGTTGGGCACAACTATAGAAACTGGTAAATCACAAAAAAAAATGGACGAAAATAAATACACAGAAGAGTTTACGGAAGAACTTGATATGGAAGAAGAAAGGCAATCAGAAACTGATGATTATGCTGAAGTACCGCCATCCGACATTGTTGCTTTTAATGAACTTAGGTCATGTGCAGATTTGGTTAGAATGTATAAAACAAAACAATTAGAAATTCAACCAGATTTTCAACGAGATGTTGTTTGGTCAAAGGCTTCTCAAACTAGATTCATTGATTCGTTAATCAAACAGCTACCAATTC
>JBIQMB010000642.1:0-2088 GCA_044463745.1 Chitinophagaceae bacterium
AATCCGCATCTTGAGCTCTATTCTTTTTCGCGCGAAGGCAAGGCGGAGGAAAGCAGTTTAATCCTCAACCTGCCGGTAGAAAAGGTTATCAACGAGCAGTTTAAAGCCAGGCTTGAAGTGGCTGCCAACATCAATGGTTATAAGGAAAATGCAAGCAGTTTAAAGATTGATAATTCAGTATTTCAGGTGGCTCCGGCGGTTATGTTCAACAATGAAATCCTGAATCTTAACTTAGGGCTAACTCCATCGTGGGATAATGGACAATCGGCTTTGTTGCCCAATATTTTTGGTGAAATAAAACTGCAGGAAAACATATTTACCATTCAGGGTGGATGGGTTGGCCGTTTTATTGCGAACAGTTACCGTACGCTGAGTGAAAGGAATCCGTACATGGTAGATCCGGTGTTTTTGAACAATACGAAAGAAGTAGAGTACTACGGAGGTATCAAAGCCAGTCTTGGCGGGCATTTTAACTTCAATGCCAAGGCGGCCTTCATCAATCAAAAAAATGTTCCGCTCTTTGTGAATGATGATTTTGTGCACCGTGAATTCAGGTTGATCAACGAAAGCCGGATGAACACCCTTCTGATACATGGTGACCTGAATTACATCAATCAGGACAAATTTTCGGTTACCGCAGGGTTGGATTTCAGAAACTTTTCAGGGCTTAAGGACAACACCAATGCATGGGGTATGTATCCGCTCACTGTTTCCGGATCTCTGCGATGGAAGCCTCTGCCGGAATTGATGATCAAAGGCGATGTCTCAGCTTTCTCAGGCGCTAAAGCACTGGCGGCAGGAAATGCAACCAGAAACCTGAAGGGAGGAACGGATTTATCGGCGGGAGCTGAGTATAAAATAACCAGGATGTTCAGCGCCTGGTTTGACGTTAATAACTTACTCAACAGCAAGTACGAATATTGGAACAATTATCCTGTGTATGGCCTGCAGGTATTGGGTGGTGTAATCGTACGTTTTTAATTTAATTTTTCAGGATAATTATCAATGATTAGTTTTGTGCAGCATGGATAATCTGATCGTTTCATATCTTATTTTGAATGGCGAATGCATGTTGCCGGGAATTGGTAAATTAATTTTGCAAAGGAGCGATGCGGTTTGTGATGTGGCATCCAAAAAGATTTTACCTCCTGAAAATAAGTTTGAATTAAGAAGAACCGGCTTTTCTGACACCGGGCAACTGGTTACATACATTTCTCAATCTATGGGATGCGATCAGGACGAAGCTTCGCAACGGCTGACCACCTGGACAAAGAAAATCAATAATCAACTGGATCTTTACCATGAGTTAGAATTGCCTTTTATTGGCACATTGAAGCGCGAAAAACATGGTAAAACAATATTAAATGGGGTAGAAAAATTATCCGTTTATAAACCGGTAACCGCTGTGAGGGTGGTGCACGAGTCAGACGCACATGAGATAGTTGTTGGCGACAGAATATCCAATTCAACCGAAATGAACCAATATTTCGCCGAAGGAAAAATCAAAACCGGAAGATCCATTTGGCCGGCAGCTCTCATTCTTTTTCTTGTTGCCGCTGCGTTGATTGTACTTTATTTTATTACCGGTGGATTTGGATTGAACCTGCACCCGCAAAGTGCTCCCGATACTTATATTCTAAGATGATTCATCACACACAATGCCCCGTATGCAATAGCCGGGAAATGAAAGAAATCATGCTGATAAAAGACTTCTCCGTTACAGGAGAATCTTTTCCCGTTTTCGGGTGCGGGCATTGCGGGCTTGTGTTTACACAGGATATTCCGGCGCCTAACGAAATAACGCCCTATTACAAATCGGAACAATACGTTTCGCACACCGATACCAACCGGGGTGTGATAAATCGGCTGTATCATTTGGTTCGTAAATTCACATTGAGAAGAAAGAAAAATCTGATATTGAAAACGGTGGGTTTGCCCAAGGGAAGTATTTTGGATGTTGGCAGTGGCACCGGAGGTTTTTTGAATGTGATGAGGTGTAGTGGCTGGGATATCACGGGTATCGAACCGGATGCAACCGCTCTGGAAAATGCGTGGCAATTGCATGGCATCAGATCGTTTGCACCGGAG
>JBIQMB010000643.1:0-2084 GCA_044463745.1 Chitinophagaceae bacterium
ATTCCGGTATTTCATACGACTTTTTGGTGGCCGAAGGAAGAGAAAAAAACTGTTTAATATTATACAAATCAAAAAAATAGATTGTAATGTTTGGAATACTTTCCGATAAGGAATCATGGGAATTACTTGACGAAAATATTTTTGGAAGAATAGGCTGCCATGCCTTTGGCAAAACTTATGCAGTGCCCATTAGCTATGCGCATAAAGACAAGAAATTGTACTGCCACACTTATGAAGGATTGAAATTGCAAATGATGAGAAATAACCCTTCGGTATGCTTCCAGGTAGATCAGCTCGATGATATGGCCAATTGGAAATCAGTTATCGTACAGGGTACTTTTAAAGAATTAGAAGGAGAGGAGAAAAAAAACGGATTGAAAACTTTATTAGACCGAAAAGTTCCGGCTCTGGTATCTGAAACGGTTAAGTTATCACCGGATTGGCCTTTTACAACCGACGAAGGTTTATCACAAATCCCGGGGGTGGTATTTGCTATTGAGGTGCAGGAAATAACGGGCAGGTATGAAAAAGCAGAACCTGTAGAACATAAAAAATAAATTTTATCAAGCACCCGAACTATCTTAATTAGTAGTTTTGTTATCTGTTACGAATCATTTCTTAGCTTTATTACCAAATTAGAAAAGAAAGGAAATAAGTATAAAGAAATCCGGCTTGATAAAAATCGCTTCGATAGTTCCATATCAGATCATACCGCCTGAGCACGGCGGCCACCGTGGCATATATAACTTTTATGAGGCGCTGAGCAACTTTGTTGAGATTACCTGTTTTACAGTAACGGAAAACCTGGCCTGGAAAAATGAAAATATCCGGATTGTTCCTGTATTGGGCAGTAATAAAAACAAATTTCGGTACATCAATCCTTTTCTGATTTATAAAATCAAAACCCGGTGCCGCCATGAGGGAATACATCTGCTGATTTTAGAGCACCCCTATTTTGGGTGGCTGGGCTATGCCTTACAAAAGCTGTTCGGGTTAAAATATGCTGTTCATTCGTACAACATAGAAAGCATCCGTTTTAAAACCATGCGTAAAAAGTGGTGGAAGATTCTTTATGGCTATGAAAAATTTACCCATCGACATGCCGTAGCTAATTTTTTTATCACAGAGGAAGACAGACAATTCGCTATACGAAACTATTCGTTGAATGAGGACCTTTGTTATGTGGCCACCTATGGTATAAAGGAAGAAGAGTCACCTTCAAAGTCTGAAAAGGACGCGGCGCATTTGAGCGTATGCAAAGAGTTAGGCTTGAACCCATCTACAATATTACTGATGTTTAACGGTTCGCTCGATTATGTGCCCAACAAAACTGCTGTGGTGAATATTATCCATAACATTAACCCGCTGCTAAAAACAAAATTAACGGCGGAGTACAAAATCATTATCTGCGGCAGGGCTGAACCGGATATGGCTGAGCACTTAGCAAGCGAGCAGGCAAACGGAATTATTTATCCGGGTTTTGTTAATGACATTCGGCAGTACTTTTTGGCGACGGATGTTTTTCTGAATCCGGTTACGGAAGGAGGCGGCATCAAAACCAAGCTGGTAGAGGCTTTGGCCGCTGACACACCTTCCGTGTCCTTTAAAAGCGGTGCCTGGGGGCTTCCGCCTGAAGTAACCGCCGATGCGCTAAAAATCGTCAATGACCATGATTTTTCAGGATTTACTGATGCAATTTTGAAGACGCTTAACGATATTCATACTTCTATTCCGGTTTCATTTTACAATCATTTTAATCAGAAAAAGATCGCGGAGAAGGTGGCAGGGATTATTTCGGAAGTTATTTCCTTAAAGAAGTGAGTGGTACGAACCCTTTGGTTCCTGACCTGTTGTCTCCATGAAGTACATGTTTCTTTAACGCAGAGAAGAAAGAACGCAAGAGGTTTCGCAGAGTATCCGCTTTTTTGAAACATGGTGAGTTGGTGCCTTGATGGCTGCCCTCATAGAGATTATAATTTGAAGCGACCGTGGGGGAAACACTGTAAGGAATAAGGATTTCTCTTTGTGAATCTTTGTGCCTCAGTGCCTTTGTGGCGGCTAACTTTCTTAAATCCTCTTCCCAA
>JBIQMB010000644.1:0-2060 GCA_044463745.1 Chitinophagaceae bacterium
AACAAACTCATATTGTTTTTCTCTGATCTTCTGCCTGAATCTTTGGCGGATCAGGGTTTCCAGATCCACCTCATCATCTGCAACAAGGATCTTCGTCATACATTCACTTTTTTGAACTTTTCTTTTAATAGATTAAAATCAAGTGGTTTCGTCAAAAAATCATCAGCACCCAGCCTCATGGCTTCTTTATAATTCGATTCATCACCATAAGCGGTAATCATCATTACCAGTGGAGGCGGTACCTTGTACGTTGTTTTAATCTCATGCAACAATTCAAGTCCGCTCATGCCGGGCATATTAATGTCGGAAAGAATCAATACAGCTTTTTGATCATCTTGCTGGATGATGCCAAGAGCCTCTTCACCCGAAAAAGCAAAGGTAAAGTGAACGGTGCCTTCACGAATTTCTTTTCTGAACCGCTGCTCAAAAAGTACCTGAACGTCTCGTTCGTCATCTACAACAAGAATTTTCATAATCTGATTTATAACTGAATAATTGTTTTAAGTTTTGGAGGGTTGGATATAAACTGAATATCTCTACAGAGAAAACACTTTTCTAAACAGGTTCACATGTCTCCCGGTCGCTACATTGGTGACTAAATATTTGCTTCATCCCAATGATTCCAATACGGTCAAAAATAAGCAAATTAAAAGTCAATATAATAATTAATTTTCAGGTAATTGAATTATAAAATCCGTTCCCTCACCTTCCCTGCTTTCCACCATTATTTTACCATCATGTGCATGAATAATATCGTAGCTGATAGAAAGGCCGAGGCCTGTTCCCTCTCCCGGCGGCTTGGTGGTGAAAAAGGGTTGGAAAATTTTATCTACCATGCTCTGTGGCATACCAACTCCATTATCCGAAATCCTTATTTCTACCATATTACCTTTGAGGGCAGTAGTAACCGATACAATGGCTTTAAAGTTGCGCCGCTCTTCCTCCGACATTGTTTTTTGCCTCTGCTGGGTAGCATAAAAACCATTGGTAATAAGATTAAGAATAACCCTGCCTATATCCTGCGGTACCACATTTAAAGTTGGTAAATCCGGGTCCAGATTCGTTTTCATTTCTGCATTGAAGGTCTTGTCTTTGGCTTTTAATCCATGAAATGATAAACGGAGATATTCATCGCAGAGCGCATTAATATCTGTCGGTTCTTTTTGTCCGCTACTTCCCCGGCTGTGCTGAAGCATCCCTTTTACAATTTCACCAGCCCGCTTACCATGAAAATTGATTCTTTCCAAATTTTGATTAACATCATCAGCCATTTCGCGCGCTACTTCATAGTTACCGGTGGCTAACTCATGCTTCATCTCGTCTAACAATTCCTTGCTTACTTCGCTGAAGTTATTTACAAAATTGAGCGGATTCTGAATTTCGTGAGCGATGCCGGCCGTTAACTCCCCCAACGACGCCATCTTTTCAGAATGAACCAACTGGGATTGGGTAGCCTTCAGTTCATTCAAGGTTTTTTCCAGGTCTGCCTTTTGTTGCATTATCTCTTCTGTGCGTTCTGCTACCTGCTTTTCAAGCTCATCTTTCATGACGGCCATCATTCTGTTTTTCTCCTCCTGTTCCAATACACGTTGCTGGGCTTTTGACAATTCTTTTCTTTGCCGCACAGAAACCACCCACACGCCCAAACCCCAAACAATAGCAAACAATGATAAATTATCGAGAGTATTTTCCCAACTTTTAAAGGTTTTGGGAAATATAGTTTCTACCACGAGCATAAATGCAGAAAGAGCCACATAAGGAAGGATTGCAATCAGTACAGTGCGCGCAGATTTAAAAAAAGGATTTTGGAGCAATAAATACACAAAACCTATCAGGCCAAGTACACCCAACCACCCCATGGCTGTGGCCAATGGTTTTATAATTAATCCGGCAACGAATATGGTTAAAGAAATACCAAATACAAGGCTCAGGCGCGAATGCCATTTTGTGTGAAGCCCGGCCGTTTGCAAAGACTTCTGTAGGTATCTGGCAATGAGCGCTATCAGTAGAAAGTCAATACTCATCTATTATGGGCCATTTTTTGTTGAAACCACTAAAGT
>JBIQMB010000645.1:0-2046 GCA_044463745.1 Chitinophagaceae bacterium
GTTCTATATTTAGAAAATCAACGCAAATACCTGCATCGTTTCGAACGAAATCTTGTATTCCACCTGCATCCTTAAAGCAAATGGTAGGAATGCCGTGCTGTGCCGCCTCAAGCACAACGAGAGGAAAAGTATCTTCCCGAGATAATAACAAAAACAAGTCCATTTGACTTAAGGCTGGATTTATATTTTCCATTTTATCGTGAAAAACGAAATAATGAGATAAGCCAAGTTTCTTTAAGTCTTCCTCGATTAACAGAAATTCTATCGATGAAAAATCAACCCCAAGCCAGTGTAACTTTACATCTGATATTTTTTTTTGTTTCAAAACCTGGCCTATTGAAGACAACAGATCGCTTCCTTTTCGAATTCCAAATACACCACATAAACCGATATTGAATTTTCCTGAACTCAGTCGCTGACCTTCAGAGTTAATCTTAGGGATTATTGCAGGTAGAACAGAAATCTTTTTTGGTTCATACCCATATTTTTTAATCAAATAATCTCCTGCTGAAGATGCTGGCAGATAGACCCTTTCTGATATTGATTCAAGAAACTGCATCTCATTTTTTGTTGCATGGAATTTAGCGACCACATTTGATTCATGGATGTAGGTAAAAACTCTCTTACCGACTAATGGCAATTGTGCCAATAAACAGTGGGTGGTCATGGTGTTATTAAAAATCAAATCTGCTTTTTTAACCTCCGTCAGAATTTCGTCATTTAAGTGTTTTTGCGAGATCACTGGGGAAAGTTTCCACAGAACTCGATAAAACATACGTTCATAAAATGTTAAGTGGTGGGGTTTTTTCCAAAGAAACACTTTACCAAGATGTTCAAAATCTTTTAACAATGGGCCACCGTAAGGTAACAAAGTAGCAATAGAAACGTTTTTCTGTTTTTTTAGCTCCTGCATGAGTCTCAAAAGGGCAATAGGTGCACCGGTTCGGGATGCATCGTGCGAAATGAAAAGAATTTTTGTTATGCGATCATTTTCCATAGTCTTTCGGAAAAACTTTATTCTTTAGAAGACCTGAGATTGATAAGTATTGGTATAATTACATAGTGTTGTCCCATTAAGCTCACTTAATTATACCAAGTTTTTTTACAGCTCTGTATATTCTATTTTTTGTAATATTTGTTATTTTATTTTCCAATTCATGATAGGCCTCATAATCATTGATGAATAATCCAAATTCCTTCTCAAGAATTACCGCTTTTTCATGTTTTATTACACTGAGCTGATCAGGGTCACAACTTATTCCATCCCGTCTCATCGTTGATAATACCAACGGTATCCGCATATATGTGCGATTATACTTAGCAATTGAAATAATGAAAAATGCCCAATCTGCACAAATTTTAAGGGATTCATCATAAAACCCAACTTCATAAAAAATTCTTCGCCGTATAAATGTCGCCTGGTGAGGCAAAGAGTATTGAAGAAAATACTTAAACGTCAATATATCGGGATAGTGATGCAAATATTCGCATTCAATATCACTAAACTGAACATCAAAATATACAAAATCACAGACTAACTCTCGGTCAACTGCCTTATGTAAACTGGTAGAATTATATAGGGTGTCACCGCTATTGAGAAAGAGCACAAACTCTCCTGAAGCGTGTATTATGCCTTTATTCATTGCATGATATATCCCTTTATCCGGCTCGCTTATCCAATATCCTAGTTTATTAGCATGCTTCTTAATGTATGTTTCACTGCCATCGGTACTCCCACCATCAATTATAATATACTCGTAATCTGAAAATGTTTGAGATAAAACACTTTGCATAGTTTTTTTAAGGCCAGTTAGATTATTGAAATTAATCGTAATGATTGATAGCTTTGGTATCATAAATTAATGTGTGGTTTCCAAAATTCAGGCTCATAACGTTCCCATGCATGGCAACCAAATGGCAGTCTATGTTCATTCATTTTATGCAAATACGAAGGATTCACCTCAAAACTAAATTGCATTGAATCAAAAAACGGAGCGATTGCAAAATCAGGAAAGAGACAGCCTATTATTTTAGTCCAGTAATGAT
>JBIQMB010000646.1:0-2035 GCA_044463745.1 Chitinophagaceae bacterium
GCCAGGGTTGCCATGTCGAATGCTACCTTCCATTTACCTTTTTCTTTTTTTAGAAAAAATTGAACGGTTTCTCCTGTGCTTTTTTCTGTTACCGGAACCTGTGCTTCATGCCCTTCAATCCGGGGATCGCCAATGGATATTTTTTCCGGATTGAATTGATCACTTTCTTCTGCGGCACCCATATTTTTGATGCTCATCTGCATCAGGTTAATCATTCCTTCGCTATCTTCGGTAACGTACTTTTTTGTTTCCTGAAGATTTCGATCGGAGAGTGCTTTAAAAAAATGAGTGAGAACATCTTTGGGATTATCCGCTCCCATATTGGCATTACAACCCCACAAAACCAAAAAAAAGATGGGCAGGATTGCAAAGATTCTTTTCATGAATGTATTTTTAAATCGCTGCAAAATTAATTCTATTTGGCGTTATATCAGTCACGGTCAATATTATTTTGATTCTTTACTGATTTGATGTTTTTTTTCGCGCTCTGTTTCCTTCTCGTATGCCTTAATGATTTGTTTAACCAGTTTGTGCCTGACCACATCTTCTTCGTTGAGTTCCACATGTCCGATTCCGTCAATGTGCTTTAGAATCCTGGCCGACTTTTCCAGCCCGCTTTTAATTTTGGGTGGGAGGTCTATCTGCGAAATGTCGCCTGTAATAATTGCCTTGGCATTGGCACCAATCCGGGTCAGAAACATTTTGAGCTGAAGATCGGTTGCATTCTGCGCTTCATCCAGGATGATAAAAGCATTGTCAAGGGTACGGCCTCTCATGTAGGCGAGCGGCGCAATTTCGATGGTACGTGTGGTCATGTAATACCCGAGTTTATCGGCCGGTATCATATCATCGAGCGCATCGTAAAGTGGCCGCAGATACGGGTCAATTTTCTCTTTCAGATCACCCGGTAAAAATCCAAGGCTTTCGCCAGCTTCCACAGCAGGCCGTGTCAGAATAATTTTCTTTACCTGCTTGTTTTTGAGCGCCCTGACGGCCATAGCCACGGCGGTATAGGTTTTACCGGTACCGGCAGGACCGATGGCAAAAATTATATCATTCTTTTCCAGTGATTGAACCAGTTTTTTCTGATTGGCGGTACGCGCCCTCACCGTGCGCCCGTTTGGCCCAAAAACAAGCACATCATTGTGGTTTCGATTCACAAAATGATCGATAATACCTTCATCATCCCCGCCTAATATTTGTTCCATATAATTTTCACTCATTTGTCCGTTTCGCTCCAGGTATTGCACAGCCAACTGAATCTTTTCTTTGGCATTGGCGATCTGCTCAGGTGCACCACTCAGCTTGATTTGTGTACCACGGCTCAGGATTTTTAATTGCGGAAATTTCTTTTTCAGAATGTCAAGTTTGGAATTATTTACTCCAAAAAAATCAATAGGGTTAACAGTTTCCAGATTAATAATCGTATCAGTCAATAGCTTTTTTATTTTATTATTTTCAAAAGGGTTAATTGAACATGAAATTAGTAAAAAAGCTTTGAAAAGAATTCTTAATTTGTTCACATCGGTTGATAAATTTTTCTAAATAGATGTGTTTGGTTTAAAATGACTTTTGTCATAAGTAAGTAATATTCTTACTTTCGCCTAAATTGTTTTGATATGAAGAAAAGTTTTATTGCCGTTATAGCCATCGCTTTTTCCATTTTTGGTTTGCAGGCATTTAATTTTGTTGATCAGCCCAGATTCACCAATCTGCAGATTCTTCCTAAGGATATTGCACCAAAGGATCTGGATAGTGTAATGAACCATTTTACGGCTTCGCTGAATGTAAAATGTGGATTTTGTCACGTCAGAAATGAGGAAACACGCAAGATGGATTTTGCCAGCGATGCCAAGATGGAAAAGCATGTAGCCCGAGGAATGATGAAGATGGCGATTGATATTAATAAAAACAACTTTGCTCCATTTGATGAATCGGACAAAGAATACATAACCAAAACGGGCGATACTTCTTCGGTAAGATATATGCTGAAGTATGTAACCTGCTATTCCTGCCATCACGGTAATGCGCATCC
>JBIQMB010000647.1:0-2029 GCA_044463745.1 Chitinophagaceae bacterium
AACCCGCAGAAACATATCTCCGTACGGAAACGGATCCATTGGTAACATGTACTGGGAGCGGTATGAAAATTATTCATCAGACGACCGAAGTCGCACGATTGGTCAGATATCGCTTCAGTATGACATAACGAAATGGCTCAATATATTAGGGCGGATTTCCGGTGATAATTATTCGTATTTCCAGGAGGAGAGAATAAATGTTGGTAGCAGAAAAGTCCCCATGTATTCAAGGACTAACCGAACTTTTAGTGAGATAAATTATGAGGTCATGGCAAATTTTAATAAAGAAATCAATCCTGAGTTGAATATTGACGGGCTGCTGGGAATAAATTTGAGAAGAAATAAGATGGAATCCATTATGGCATCCACCAACGGGGGATTAATTATTCCCAGATTATTTTCTCTTTCCAATTCGGTTAATCCACCCGCTGCACCGGTTGAGCAGGACATAAGAGAGGGTGTTAACGGGTATTTTGGTTCTGTATCGGCTGGCTACAAAAGTTTTTTGTACCTAAGTGTGACGGGCAGAGTTGACAACTCCTCTACTTTACCAGAAAATCACAGCAGTTATTTCTATCCATCAATAACCACGAGCTTTATTTTTTCGAACTTTATTAAAAGTGAATTTTTAAGTTTTGGAAAACTTAGACTGAATTATGCATCTGTGGGTAATAGTGCACCCCCCAACAGTCTGAATGATGTGCTCATTAAACCCGTGCCTTATGGGTCAGCACCCATGTATGCAGTAAACAAAGTTAAGAATAACGCAGATCTCAAACCTGAAATCACTTCTTCTTTTGAGGCTGGCCTCGAACTTTCCTTTCTTAATAATAGGATCAATGCTGATATTTCCATCTATCAGGCCAACTCCAAAAACCAAATCATTCCGGTCACCATCACACCCGCTACCGGATATAATTCGAAATTCGTTAATGCCGGTGAAATGCGTAACCGGGGCATTGAACTCGTAGTTAATTCAACCATCGTCAAAACACAAGTTTTTCAATGGGATGCTACCATGAACTGGGCGATAAACAAAAACAGGGTATTATCCTTATTTGAAGGGGTAGACAATCTGCAATTGGGTTTCAGTTCGGTATCTTTAAATGCGCAAGTAGGCCATCCATATGGAATGCTAAAAGGTACAGATTTTGTTTATATAAATGGCGGCAGATTAGTAAATCAAAAAACAGGCGCTTACGAGATAACCTCGAGGGCTGATATTGACCTGGGCAATATTAATCCTGACTGGACAGGAGGTATTCGCAATGATTTTAAGATAAGGAACATTCGCTTTGGTTTTCTTGTGGATGTCAGCCAGGGTGGCAATGTTTACAGCAGTAATCTTAGAGGTGGTAATGCCACCGGTGCATACAAAATGGTTTATACAGCAACGGATAAACCTTTCAATTCAACAGGTGAAAATGAACTTGGGAACCCAATTCGGGACATGAAAGAAAATGGTGGCGGGATTGTGTTAACAGGGGTGGATGAAGCGGGTAATCCTAATAAGGTGAGAACAAACTACCGTGACAATACAAATACCTTCGGTCGGGGACCGTATAGCATGTATATTTTTGATGCATCCTATGCTAAATTAAGACAAGCATCCATTTCTTATAGCCTTCCAGCTGCTCTGATACAGAGAGTAAAATTAACGAATGCCGTTATTTCTTTGATAGGATCTAATCTATGGATTATCCATAAGAATTTACCATATTCAGATCCTGAGGCGGGTACAAGTTCCGGGAATTTTCAGGGAATACCTCATAGCGAGTTGCCTGCCACGCGAAATATTGGAATGAGTATTAAACTTCAATTTTAAAATCGGAAATATGAAAGCAATTAAAATATCATTAGCTCTGTTACTATTTTTTTTTATTCCATCCTGCCAGAAAAAATTAAGTGAGCTGAACATAGATAGAAAAGATGCAAGCAATGCCAGTGGTGAAATGTTCTTCACTTATTCTATGAAGGCGATAGCCGACCTGATGTCAACCATTGATTATAGCAGTACATCAACCGGCGA
>JBIQMB010000648.1:0-2013 GCA_044463745.1 Chitinophagaceae bacterium
CTTCGAACTTATCAATTAAATCCCGCACGTTTTTGATGATCGTGTTATGATCACTTACCAATTCACCAAGCATAGGTAGTGTGATTTTTCCTTCTTCTTCATTTTCATCAAGGGCAGTATCCTTAAGAAATGCTTTCATTGAGCCGGTAGCAAAGTATCCGATTTTACGTACTCGCTCCGCAATCAAGTCTACCATTTTCTGAAGCTTCATATATTGCTCTTCAAGAAAAATATGCATGGCATGAAATCCTTCACCCTCAATATTCCAGTGAAATTTTAAAGTTTTAATGTAGAGCAAGACTTCATCAGACAGTAATTTATTAAGTTCTTCTGCTCCCTGTTTTCTGTTCTTGGCCGTAATACCAATTTGTAAATCATTTGATGTCTTTGTCTTACTTTCTTTCGATTTAGTAGCTGTTTCCATAATTATTTTTTTTAGCTTTATGATTGTGAAAATAGGCTCAACAATGATGCCAGCATTCTTTCACCAAAACTTCCGTTTCTTAATTTATCCTTTCTACTTTCCATAAAAATCAAATGAATCGAAACCTATTACATTCAGATATTTAATTTAATAGCAAACATTTTTTTTAATTTTACTCCTCATAAAAAAATAAAACAGAATGATGTTATCAAAACAATGGCTCAATAATGTTAGAGACGTAATGAACCAAATTGAAGAAACCCAGATGGACAATATCCGCAAAGCGGCTGAAGTAATGGCCGACAGTATTGAAGCTGGCAGGTGGGTGCATACCTTTGGTTGTGGCCATGCTACCATTCCGGTAGAGGAAATGTATCCGCGCATTGGCGGGTTTGTTGGGTTTCATCCCATGGTTGAGCTACCGCTGACATTCTTCACACGCATTACGGGAGAGATGGGTGTGCATCAATTCGTTTTCCTGGAAAGAGTGGAAGGCTATGGCGTTGAAATTATGAAAGGATACAATTTTGACACCCGTGATTGTATGTGGGTGTTCTCTCATTCGGGAATTAATAATGTAAACATAGACGTAGCGCTTGAAGCCAAAAAGAAAGGAATGAAGGTGATAGCTTATGGCTCGGCAGCCGCTGCCAAAGGAAAGCAAACAAGGCATTCAAGCGGTCTCACGATTTTCGACATTGCCGACATTGTGGTTGACAGTTGTGCACCGATTGGGGATGCATCTGTGCCTTTGAAAAACCACGTTGACAAGATCGGACCTGTATCTACGATGGCTTTCGTAACCTGTGTATGGATGACGGTAACCACTGTCGCGGAAATTCTTGTTGAAAGAGGGGTGAAGCTACATATCCACCCGTCGCATAATGTACCGGGCGATACCACCGCCAAAGAAAGGCTGGAAGAAGCACTGGCTACATACAAGGAACGGATTGCCGGGGTTTAGACCCCGTGCACGTAACTCGAAAATGAGTTCCTAAATGTTGAAATGCGGAGTCTGGTTTTATATCCTGCATATCGTTGTTAGCAGGTTTTGAAAGCCAGTTTACTTAAAATAAGAAAATCCCGGAAACAGTGCTATAACAATTCATGGTCGTTATCGTTGCTAATTTTATTACATTTACATCATGAATAAAGAAATATAATTATTCAATCACTTGAGTTTGACACCATTTGAACATAACTTGCTGATAACCAACACTAGCGTGACCGAATTGGCTCTCTACAATCTTAAATATTTTATAAGATCAATTTTGAAGGAGAAATAATAGATGGCAATGGTTTTACACCTACTTTTTGCTGTAGGTAGCCTTCATTTTCTGCAGGAGCGGATCGGAGATAAATTTCTTCCCCATTATAGTTCAAAAGGCTTACCTGCATTTTATCCAGGACGGCACGCAAGCTTTTTTCAGTAAGGACCGGCTTTTCCATATTTAGGGTCTGCTGAATATGTCACGCATTGCTCCAAATTCGTGATATGTAAATAATATCATATGCGTAGTTCTCCTTTTCACCCATTATTGTTTTTCGGATCAGACAATAAAGTACCTCCCCGGTTAATTTAACCAGGT
>JBIQMB010000649.1:0-2011 GCA_044463745.1 Chitinophagaceae bacterium
TGTTGCCACTTAGCCATGATGAGGTAGTGCATGGCAAGTCGCCCATGCTGTATAAAATGCCCGGAGATGAATGGCAAAAGTTTGCGAATCTAAGAGCGCTTTATTCATACATGTTTACCCACCCGGGAGGTAAGTTGTTGTTTATGGGAAACGAATTTGGGCAAACCAGCGAATGGAACTTTGAACGGGAAATAGATTGGCCTTTATTGCAGTACGATGCACATCAGAAGTTGCAAGATTGTATAGCTGCACTGAATAATTTACTGAAGAATGAACCGGCTCTTTACGAATTGCAATTTGACCCTGAAACGTTTGAGTGGATAGATTTGAGCCATTATAATGAGTGCGTCATTTCATACAAAAGGAGAGGAAAAAAGAAAAAAGACGAATTGATTATCATTCTTAATCTTACTCCGATAGAAAGGCAAGGATGGGTACTACATACACAGGGAAAAGATCATTATGATATCATTTTTAATAGTGATAGCAAAGATTTCTGGGGAAGCGGCCGTTTTAACGATCAGCAGGTACAAGCCAGTATTGTGGACAAAAAAACAAAAATGTGTGAAATAAAGCTTGATCTTCCGGCGTTAAGTGCATTGGTGCTTAAATAGCAATATTTTTGAAACCTAACCTGCCTACCTATGAAAAAAATATCTTTACCGGTATTGTTATCAATACTATGTCATTATGCGAGTGCGCAGTCCGACAGTGCTCAATTTTATCTTGAATCCGGCAATAAAAAATTTGAATCGGGTCTTTACAATGCGGCTCAAAAAGATTATGAAAAAGCTATAAAATTCAAGCCCGATTTTACCGAAGCTTATCTGGCCAATGGTAAGGTGGATATGCAAATGAACCGGATTTATCAGGCAGGCCAGAATTTCAATAAGGCATACGAGTTAGAGCCCGGCAACAAGACGATAATTGGGTATCTGATGCAATGGAATTTTAATAGCCGGCAAAATCAAAAGGCTATCGAATTTGCTGATTTGTGCGATTGTTATGATGCAGACCGCATAAAAGGGATGAGTTATTACAGAATAGAGGATTACGGCAAAGCAGAAACATTTTTGTTGAAAGCATTGAAGAAGAATAAGGGAGATGCAGAGGCAGCTTATTCCCTGGGGCGCACCTACATGGAACTTGATAAATGGAAAGAAACCATCACTTATTTTCAAATGGCGGTTGACGCAGCTCCTGCACGCAGTAACTGGCAATACGAACTGGCGCTTCTTTATTTTAATGCCAATGATTATAAAAATGCGGTCAAGTGTTTTGATGGCGCAATCAAAGCGGGGTATCGTCAGGATAATGATTTTCTGGAGAACTACGGATTTTGTCAGTTATATGCAGGTGATGCAGAAAAAGCCATGCAAATACTGAATCAGGTTATTGAGCGAAAACCAAATAACACAACCCTGCTTGGAGATATAGCCTATGCCATGTACTCAACCAAGCGGTACCAGGGTGCTGTTGAGTTTTATGAAAAAGTGCTGACCATTAATCCCAAAGATGCTTCCTCACTTTTTATGGCAGGTATGTCATTTCAAAAAATGGGACAAAAGGAAAAGGGCCAGGCCATTTGCGATAAGGCTATTGAAATGGATCCTTCTCTTGCCAAAAATCGTCAGAAGAAAGAAATGGGTATGGGATTATAATCCGCATGCCTGTTGAGTTATATTAATGAGACGAGCTGATGGCTCCTACTTTTTTACGGGCAGCTTATCCCAATAATTTATCCAGTCTATAAGCCGGGATGTAAATCCGAATTCGTTATCAAACCAGGTACTTACCCTCACCATTTTTCCTACAACACTGATTTCGGTACCGTCAATGATGCAGGAATGTGCATTTCCTTTGATGTCTAATGAAACCAGCGGTTCTTCAGTATATTGCATAACGCCTTTGTATTCAGTTTCCGCACTTGTTTTAAAAAGTTTCCGGATAGAATGTTCACTGACTTCTTCCCTCATTTGTACGAAAAAATTCGCATATGCGCCGTTGGCCA
>JBIQMB010000650.1:0-1978 GCA_044463745.1 Chitinophagaceae bacterium
ACCGCATACTCATCCGGAAGCGAAGCCTTTGCGTCGCGGTAAGCCGTCCAACTCATCTCTCCTTTTTCACCCGAAAACAATTTGCCCTCCTTTATCTCATTATTCGAATCAATCGTAGCCATTACTAATAACGCCATGCCGCCATCAAACCCTGACATATACAGGCTGTCGCCACTTACCACTCCTTCCAGAAAACGGTAATCGCCCGAAGGGTTAAGAAAGGTTCCGGTTATGCGGGAGCCCTCTTGTGCGAATTCACCAACTGCTTCTGAAGTTCTGCCATCGGTGCGCGTGAAAGTAACCGCCCATCTGCCGGAGAAATCTGCCGACTTCGGGTTGGTAATTTTAAATCGATCTTTCTCATCAAACTTTGCAGTAAATGGCAGCCTCTGAATCCGCGTTCCGAAGCCTTTAATCCACTCACCCGCCAGGTTGCCGGAAGCATCAGGTTTAGCCATAAAACCCGATTCGAAAAAAGGAAGTTGAATACGGATGGAGTCGCCCTCTGCGGAAATATCATCAACCAACAATCGATCCTGCGCATTTATCAGGTACATGATTTTTTTTCCGGCACTGTCTTTTACTTCAGTATTGAATATAATCTGATTACCATCTGGCCGGTCAATCGCAAACCGGTAAAACCCGTCTTTTAATTGGTTTTTATTTGCAGAGCAATTAATTAATAATATGCCCGGTAGTAAGATGAGCATCCACCGCGAAATGAATCGGAGAGAAAAGTTTTTCAATTTCATAGTTATGTCTGTAGCCAACAAAAATATAGAATTCAGCAGAGAGGAGCCAAAACGGAAGAAAAGTATAACATTGAGCTATAAAATATTTGAAGAGAAATAGCCTTCGCTACCTGACGTCCGACAAGCACGACCTGAATAATTAACACAATCCCGCTTTCATTACAATTTGGATAATGTAAATTGCAACAAAGTACAGCTAAGATGAAATTCCACCATTTTTCGAAATTCGACCCACAGGAAAATCAAAAAACACCATTTGAGAAACTGCTGGATATTTTCATGCAACTCATTACCTACACCAGCGGAGATGTGGCTGAAGCACTGGCATGGCTGACTGAATTGGATAAGCAGTATGAGCTCACAACACCTGAGTACGGCATCGGCGATTTTATTGAGGATCTGAAAGACAAGGGATATATAGATAAGGACCGGGAAAAAAATGAGATCAAAATAACTCCAAAAACAGAACGTGGGATTCGCAAAAGAAGCCTGGAAGAGATTTTCGGCAAGCTTAAAAAATCTAACCAGGGGAACCATCGCACCTTTAAACCCGGTGCGGGTGATGAAATCAATCCTGAAACCAGGCCATATCAATTTGGCGACTCGCTTGAGCAGATTGACTTTACAGATTCCATTCTTAATGCACAGATCAATCACGGGATAGAAAGCTTCAGGATGAATGAGGAGGACCTGACTATTCGGGAAAAAGATTTCAAGACCCAGACCTCTACTGTTTTGATGATCGACATATCGCACAGTATGATTCTGTATGGCGAAGACCGGATTACCCCGGCCAAGAAAGTAGCCATGGCACTTAGTGAACTCATCACCACCAAATACCCGAAGGATACCCTCGATATTGTGGTGTTTGGTAATGACGCGTGGACGGTTGAAATCAAAGACCTTCCATACCTGCAGGTAGGGCCTTATCATACCAATACCGTAGCCGGACTCAACCTGGCGATGGATATCCTTCGTAAAAGAAAAAATCCGAACAAGCAGATTTTTATGATCACGGATGGTAAACCCACCTGTTTGAAAGTAGGAAACAGGTATTATAAAAATGCCTTCGGGATGGACAGGCGCATCCTGACCCGGTGTCTGAATCTGGCTGCGCAATGTAAAAAACTTAAAATCCCGATTACAACTTTCATGATTGCCAGCGATCCTTATCTGCAAAAGTTTGTAACAGAATTTACCGAAACCAATAATGGAAAAGCTTTCTT
>JBIQMB010000651.1:0-1977 GCA_044463745.1 Chitinophagaceae bacterium
AAATGAAACAAAGTAACTTGATGGCTATCCTCTTTTAGTTTTGCGAGTTGAAGGGGTTGCTTACAATAAAAGTAACTGCTATAATAGAAAATGAAGACAGAAACAACGAACCCTCTCTGAAAAAATAGAGTGCTTTTTCTAAGAAAGTTCGTCCAAAAAACTACCCGAAAGGGTATTTTTTTATAAAAACACCAGTGGTTTTGGGGTTAATTGTTTTTTTGTTTGCTAATTTACATTTGAAACCTCCAAACAAAATTTTACTTAAGAGCAAATTTTATAATAAAAAGCTATGAAGCATTTTCTTTTCTTTACAATCCTTCTGGTTATTACAATCTCCGCAAATTGCCAACTCGACAAAGGATATTGGCTTGTTGGCGGTTCAGGGAGTTTTTATTCTTATAAACATGAATTTACAAATCAACCTTTTCAGACCATTACATCAGGAAAGCTAACTGAAATTAATCTTAATGCAAATATTGGTTACTTTTTTATTGATAAATTTGTAGCAGGTCTCCGCCCTGGTATTAATTCGACAAAAAGTCATGGTGGAAATTCGGCATTCGTATGGATAGATGATGTCAAAGTTTATGTCGGACCTTTTGCCCGTTACTATTTCCTCAATAAAGAAAGTCAGTTTAATATTTTGCTTGATGGATGCTATCAATTAGGCTCTTATTCAAATTTTGGAAAGGGTACAGCACAAAATGCCTCAATTATGGCCGGTGCTGAAATTTTCTTTAATTCAAGTGTGGGTATTGAACTTCTGTTTGGTTATTTATATCAGAAAAAAAATAATGGTAAAAATCAAAACAGATATGAGGATATGAAAAAAGGACTTAATGCTTCTATCGGATTTCAGATTCATTTAATAAAAGATTAATCTTAATTGGCATGAAAAAGATTTTTATTCTATTGATTCTTTGGTTCTTTACCAGTTCAATAAAAGCCCAGACTATTTCACTCGGCGTTGACAATGAATATTGTCCTAATATCTAGTATGAATTTACTGTTACACTACCCGGTTCCTATCAATCTATCGCACCTGTTCAAATGATGATAACTCAACAGCCTTATAGCTTTAACCAATCAGGTACCAGTTTTAAGTTCAAGGCAAAATTCAATGATGTAAACGTGAAACAATACGTAGAAATAGTGTATAAATTAGGTAATTCCTACCCAACTTTCAAACCCGAATATAAAAAGATAAAATCGCTTTTTCATCCCAAACAAGCCTCATCATCCTGTCCCGGAATTCAACCTAATTAAACAACAATCACAGCTCCTTTATGCAAGGTCAGTAACTTCTCCATCAGTTTTCCAGCAGTTAAGTGGTACACGGCAAATGAGAATCCACAATTCTGTTTTGGTTCTATTACCTCTTATGAGTATCGGTTACCGGCAGGCTGGAAATTGAATAATATCAACTCAACAGGCAGCAATTGGATTACGGGTACAAACAATGTAACTGTCACCTCTGACCTCAATACCGGTGACGTTATTTTAGTAAGGCCTAAAAGCGAGTGTGGTATCGCTAATGGTGAGTTTCAGGTACCCATACAAATTATAAGACCGCGTAGTTTTAAAGTGTCACCGGCGAGTGTTGCCATTACTTGTGGATCTACAACGCCTGTAACATATACTGTGGAGAATGTATATAGTGCATCTGGAATTACGGATTACACCTGGAATTTGGGATCAACCCCAAATGGTTGGATATATAATGGGAGCCCTGCACCACCCAGCATTTCTACTAACACATCAAATACTATCACTCTAATTCCTGTATGTGGATTCAGCCAATCTAATATTTCAGCTACTGTGACTGTTAACGGAATTAGCTGTATCACAAATACTATTGTCATTTCTCAAACACAACCGGCAATGGATATCAATGGTAACTCTTTTCTCTGCTCAGGCAATGAATCTTACCAGCTAAACGGAGTACCTTGTAATGCCAGGTGTTTCCTGGATTTCGTC
>JBIQMB010000652.1:0-1964 GCA_044463745.1 Chitinophagaceae bacterium
AAGCTCTTCCAGCGCCTTGCGCAAACTGTCTGTTCTATCCTTTACTTTCTGTTCAAGTTCCTCATTGAGCGCTTCCATTTTTTTATTCATCTCCGCCAATTCAAGTCGCTGTTCCCGCAGCTTTTCCTGTATGGCCACTCGTGCCGAAATATCACTGATGAAAGCAATGGAAAAAACCTGATCATGGCTGGTATAGCTGCTCAGACTGATTTCAAGGGGTATCTCCTTGCCGTCTTTTGTTATGCCGAACAGATCGCGTCCCATACCCATGGGCCGGGTTTCAGGCGCAGACTGGTAATGCTGTCTGTCTTTGGTATGCTGCCTGTGAAAGCGTTTGGGGATCAGTATCTCCATTTGTTTGCCAATGAGTTCGTCGGTAGAGCTATACCCAAACTGATCAATTAAGAACTGATTTATCAGTACAATACAACCATCCCTATCCACTACCAATATCCCCAAAGAGGCATTCTCAAAAATAGCCTTGAACTTTTCTTCGGCGCTTTTTAATTTTTTATCCATTTACAGTTTTTGAGAGAAGGATTATTTTTTTGTGGTTGATTAAATAATCACTTCTTGCACCCACAATTTCATAGGGAAGACAAGTCTTATTTAATTCAAAATGTAAAATCCTCTCTGTTTTTGGAGAACCTAAAAATAAATATTTTTTGCGAAAATAGCCATTGCAGGGGATTAGAACGCTTTGGAACCACAACTTTTATGAAAGTATATGAAATTCAGAAACTCATCTAATCGGGATATTTTTTTTATTCTGCGAGTTTACCTATTCTGCCATTGGCACCGGCCAGAAAAATTGATTTTCCTTTCTTGGCTTTTCTCACAACATGAAAGGACAGCTCACTAATATTTCGCCAGTTAAGTCCGTTATCAGATGATACATCCACACCGGTAAGTCCACAGGTAATCCATTTATTTTTCGCCAAATATTCTACACTACTTCGGTAGCCTGAAGGGTTGGTATCCGGGTTCTTCCACGTTTGGCCTCCATCGAAAGACAGTGCACAATTGCCTTTTGATTCATTAGGCTTCGTAAAATCACCTCCGACTACTACAATCGTTTTTTTCTTTTTAACAGCAAGTGAATTGGCTCCGGCGGTAGAGATGCCCTGGTTCAAGGGCAGATTTATTTTTTGATCGCGCTTAAAAAAGTTGGAGGAAATACCTCCGGTTACAAAAACAGCTTCATCCCGGCCGAAGGCTCTGATATTGGTACCACTTGCGGCAAAACAAGCCTCGCCTTCTATGGCCACAGGCCTGTTTAACTCCGGAATGGTTTGCCAGTTTTCACCACCATCAAAGGTGCGCAAAATAAAGAACCGGCCGTTTATCGGATCGCCAATCGCAATACCACTCATATCATTCCAAAATTCCATCGCATCAAGAAACATAGCAGAATCACGGTTTTCATAAACCAGCTTCCACGTTTCACCGCCATCGGTGGTTTTCAAGATATAGGCCGGACTGGCTACGCCCATGATGATGGCGGTCTTCTTATCAAATGCCTCTATATCTCTGAAATCAGTTTTCTCAAATCCGCTTACGGTTTTCCATTCCCACGATTTACCGCCGTCCGTACTACGCCCAACCGTACCCTGGGTACCACTTACCCAAATGACCTTATCATCCACCACACTCAGGCCTCTGAATGATTGTTTCCGGCTGCTGTCAAGGGTTAAAACGGATTGCGCAAATCCGAAATGTATGGTCATCAGCAGTAAAATGGTCAGACATTTTTTCATAAATGCAAATGTAATGCAATCGCAAGCTTCTTTCAACACCTGTTAGCGTTAGTGCGTGAACTTTGCGGGCAGCAGACCCGACAGCGTTTGAAAGAAAAACCACTCATCACGCTGTCTTGTCCTATTGGACGAAAACAGGTGATGAGTGATATTTAGGGTCTGCTGAATATGTCACGCATTGCTCCAAATTCGTGATATATAAATAAT
>JBIQMB010000653.1:0-1955 GCA_044463745.1 Chitinophagaceae bacterium
TTAGAGCCGGAGTGTATCTGAAGTCTAACCCAAACCGCTGGTCATTCCCATTGCGCGATGGAAACATTTCCTGAATTACATCCTTTGGCACATAGATATCAGGCATCTGCTTGCTCATTGGGAACCGTGTAGTGTTGGCCAGTGTTAGTTGCTCAATGTGCCCGTTGATGGTCGTTTCGCCTCTGTTTTGTATGAAACTAAATCCAATCAATTGGTTATAATTTCCTTGATATGCATCGAAAACACTGCCTCCGGTACTCCCTTGTGAACCAGTCAACTGTTCGGTCGTAAGCATGCTCAAATTACTCTTATCATAATTGTTGACGATGTATTCAGTATAGATAGCTACATCCGGATAAAACCCGCGCCAGGCGCTAATATGACTTAGAATGGCATAAGCAGCCAACCTGGTAAAGGGAGCATTCATCCAGTACTCCTGGTTATTTCCATAATAGTTAGCCGGAAATCTTTGTTCGGGATCTGCTCCTGAATATAAAAACGGTAGCCGGGGTGCTGCTTCTATCAGTTCTTGCGTAGCAAAGGATAATACATCATCCGCTTTTGCCTTTGCAAGCGCATCAAATTTACCCTCGTGGGTGTTTGTGATTAAAGGCACATCGCCCCAGATGCGCACCATATAGAAATAGGCAAATGCCCTGATGGTACGAGCCTGCGCAATATCAAGCTTGTAATATGATTCTGTATAGCGTTTGTCCTGAAGGGCTCCATCCACCCTTTCAATAAACAAATTACATGCATTGATAACGGCATAAAAGCGACGCCAGTTGGTTATGCTTTCGATGGTAGGATAGGATGCATTTAGGTTGCCTTCAATAATAGCTTTTAGGTCGGGCCTCACCAACGCTTTAAAATCGCCATCCCTTAATTCACCCCAAAGCCAGTGTGCGTTATTATCCGCTATTGCAGCCCTAAACAATCCATATAAACCAATCAGACCACTACGAGCGTCTTCGTAGCTCTTCCATTGATTGGCTTCGCTTTGCTGGCGGCTGGAATCAACCTCAAGCTGTTTATTGCATGAGAATAATACCGTGCTGCAGACAAGTACGAAAAGAATAATATGTTTGGTCCAGTTCATCATCTTTGTCCTGTATTTTATTTTATAAGTCGATTTTAATTCCGAAGATTAATGAAGAAGGAATAGGTAACCCATATCCGGTATATATGCCATTGTATTGTACCAGTTCCGGATCATCACCTTTAAATCCGGTCAGGGTCAGTAAGTTGGAACCCGTAAGATAAATAACAGCTTTTTTTATGGTTGTATTATTCTTAACCAATGGTGCCAGATCATACCCCAACGATAATGTGCGCAACTTTAAAAAAGATCCATTTTCCAAAAACAAGTCCTGATCTATTCGATAAGGAACCACATCACTCCACTGGTTATACATGGGGTACTTTGATAAGTCCATCTTCTTTTCCCAGAAAGTAATTTCTTTGACGCTGTTGATGTCATTATTTGATTCTGTATTCACAAAATCCAGTCTGCGCGAAGCATATTGGTTCAGGATTTTGCGACCAAGTGCGAAATAAAACTGAAAATCGAGGCTAAAGTTTTTGTATGAAATACTACTGCCGAATCCCCCTACTGTCTTAGGCAGGATATTTCCTTGAAGCAAACGGTCCTGATCGTTTATGATATTATCTCCATTAAGATCAACCCACTTCGGATCGCCGGCCTGTAATGGTACACCTTGAAAACTCAGGGGCTTTCCGTTGGCACCGACAGGTACATCTGAATTGCTGTTGTAAACGCCGTTATTGGATAACAACCAGAAACCGTCAATCGACTTACCCACCATCAACTTCTGATCACCAATGATAACCTCATTGAGTCCTGCAGGTAATGCTGTCAGTTTGTTTTTGTTAAACGCAACATTTCCTGTGAATGTCCATTTCACGGGGAGTTCTCTTAATATTTCAGCCTTCAC
>JBIQMB010000654.1:0-1954 GCA_044463745.1 Chitinophagaceae bacterium
TAATGGGGTGGAAGGCTGTGGGTAATAAATTGACCGACTACTCTAAGACTGACAAAATGGAATGGATGAAACCGGCCGAGCCGGGCGTGCAGGGTGAGTTGTTTTGATCGGTGAAGTGGACTTGTATATTTTTTCAAAAGACCATAGCGTTATGACGGCTCTCCCGATTTAAAATCGATATTGGCCTTTGATAAAATAGAGTCGTCCCTACAGGACTAAATAGCTTCCCTTAAATTCATTTCTACCAAAAGGCCGTGCCGCTGGCACTTGAGTCCGCTCTCATTTTCCATCAATGGGATTTTTTGTATCGCACCCTGCGTAAACACAGCGTTCTTATTTCTCTGCGATCGAATGAATAACCCTTCTGGTTCAAGTGTTCCAACTTTGTTGGGCCACTTGAATCCATTAAATCCGCCGGTTTGTAACCGGAAATCGTGATATATTCTTTGGGGATGATCGAAAAACTCCGTAGCTCTTTTCGAAACTTTTGGAAAGTCTGAAGGGTTTTATTCTGTAGCCGGAACCAGGTTAAACTTTCCAAAAGTCGCAAGCGTTTTTTTAGGTTATGTCCTGTATTTTGATGTTCAACCCTTTTCCGGTTTATTGATGCAGTTTTTTTCGACCCACGGTTTTATCGCCGGTTATCCATATTAAAGTCCATGGGGTTTTTTGCACACCCTGCGTAAAACTCAGCGTTCTTTTTTCTCTGCGGTCGAATGAATAATCAAACTTATCATCTCGTTGATCAATTTAAATGAAATTAAAATTCACAAGCTCATAATTGGTATTTCGTCCGCCATCATTGGTCTCTTTCAAAATGCCTTTTTTTATTAAATCTTTGATGTCGCGCAATGCAGTATCTGTGGAAACCCTGGTAATCTTCGCCCATTTGGATGACTTTAATTTTCCTTCAAAGCCATCAAACAACAAGTTTAGAATAGCTCGTTGCCGTTCATTGATTGGAGTGTTTTCGTGTAGTTGCCAAAATTCAGCTTTTCGTAAAATACCTTGTATCGTGTTTTCGGTGGATAACATTGCATTTTTCAAACAATTCAAAAACCATTCAAGCCATTCTGAAATGTCACCCGATGTATGTTGCACCTTTTGCAATACTTCGTAATATCGCTTTCGTTCTGTCAATATTTGATTTGACATACTGTAAAAACGTTCCCCACTACCTTCTGCCCGGGCCAGCAGCATGTCAGTTATGGCCCGACCGATACGCCCGTTTCCATCCTCAAACGGATGAATAATAATAAACCGAAAATGAGCAATTGCAGCTTTTATAACCGGATCGAGCAGGTTGTCCTTGTTGAACCAGTCCAGGAATTTATTCATTTCTGATTTTACTTTCTCCGGTTTCACCGCCTCGTAATGTAACTTCTCTTTGCCCATTGCCCCGGACACTATTTGCATTTCCCCCGTCCGGTATCTGCCCACTTCTATTTTGTATGGTCCGCTGTAACCGGTAGGGAAAAGTGCTGCATGCCATCCAAACAGTCGTTTTTCTGTTAAAGGGAGTGTATGACGCCGGGTAGCATCAAGCATCATTTCTACAATCCCATCTATATGCCTGCTGCTTTGTACCAACCCTGCTATGTTGATTCCCAAATGTCTGGCAATAGATGAACGAACCTGATCGTAGTTAAGTAATTCCCCCTCGATCTCGCTCGATTTCACAACATCTAATGTCAGAGCTTTAAGCGTAGCTTCTTCCCTGGCTGCAAAACCTAATGCTTTCATTTGCCCGATGATCTTCCCCTGCATTAGTTTTACTTCGCCGAATATTGCATTTAAGTCTTTTTCGCGCCAGGTAAAATTCGTCCAATCTTTATACTCGTATATGTACTTAGCCATTTAACAAAAAAAATGATGCGGTAAATATAGATCATATTCACCGCAAATATGCGGCGAATAAATAATTTTTTCTAAGAACTTCTTCGCTAAACATCAT
>JBIQMB010000655.1:0-1946 GCA_044463745.1 Chitinophagaceae bacterium
AAGGAAATGTCTTAAAGAAAACTACCCTTTCGGGTAGTTACCACTACCCGAAAGGGTAGTTTTTTGAAAAACACAAGGCGATCTGAGGCTATTTGTATTTTGTTTCCTAATTTTCATTCAGAAGAGAAAAAGGATAGCAGTCTTTTACAGAACCCCATAATTTTCAAAGACAGGTTTCTAAATAAAAATTACTAAACTTAATTTCTGCATGATGAAAAAAATATTATTTACACTCACTGTACTTTTATTAACTGCCGCGGAAGCATTTTCTCAGGGCTTGCCTCCGGGTGAATGTGGCATCAAATTTACCTATGATGCTACCGGTAGCCAGATTAAACGGGAGTATATCTGTAACAATACAGGTGGGATTATGAACAGGCAGGGAACAACTACTGAGGCTCTGGGGTTAGTAAAAGATGAGAAACAGCCGGGTGAGGCCGCTGCAGGTGCTTTGGGTAGTGCTCTTAATCAAAGTAATATTCTAACTGGTGCTTTATTGGGTGGAGCAACATCCCTTGCAATGTTTCACGGGATGAACTATTATAGCTATATGCGAAGCAGTTTACGAGGGATCGTCAACTGCGGTTCGTATACTAGGATGATGGGGGATTACCAACGGAGCTTAGTAAGGCACAAGGAGTTCGGAGGGTTTATAACACAGAAGGGTAAATATTATCGTGCACCTGCAGAATTTCGCCATAATTTTAACGTTGATTTCGATCCATCATGGCTTTCCAAAACCGGAGTAAAAGATATTTCTGAAATTGCATTTACATTCCATACTCATTGGGAAAAGCCTGGATTGAGCGTAAAAGTAAATTCCAATTATGATTACGCTACAACAGCGCAGAAAAATCTCGGTCAATACTTGAATGGAGTTACAAGTAATGGGCCTTCTGCTGGCGATTATGAATTGTCATTATCTTCTGGACGAGCAGGCATCCTGATGGATCGAAACAACGTAATGTACTATTATTCTAGAATTCCAGGGAGCCAAGTGTCAGGGATAATAACAAATAATAATATATTGCGATACGGCGCCATGTACTGGCCATGGTTCGAAAGATAAACAATAAATCACATGAAACATAGCGTCATTATTTTCGCTGTTTTTTTCGGCAATTGCTTTGGAAATGCGCAAAAAACCGCCTTTTGTCAAGATTCTTCCTTTTTGAACCGTCTTAGGATTGGAGAATTACAAACAAAAAATAAAATAGACACGATACCAACGATAGGAAAGGAAGGTCTTAGCCACCTTTATGGCGGTCTAGGGCCATCGTTGACAGAGTTAAAATCTCCAAAACTGATTCTAATTGTAAATGGCATTGTAGTCAAAAATCAGAAGAAAATTGATATTTTCTGGCAATTTTATGTTGAGGGAATAAGAACGAGAAAATATTATAATAAGTTAGCCGGGTTTAAGAGATACGGAGTATCATCAAGAGATGGAATATTGGTTATCAAAATGAAAAGGAAAGTCCTAATGGACTTAGAAATCCTGTGTGTTGACTAAATGTAGTCAAGATAAGTCATTACAATTTAATCAGCACGGAAGTTACGGTTAGTAAATATAAAAGAACGATCAATAATAAAAATAAACTTACGCCATGAAATTACATTGCCTGATTACAATGATGTTTTTGTGGGTTGTGTTCAGCTTAAGTGTATCCGCTCAACAAAATAAAAAAACATTACCTGCAACCACAAGCCAGCCGTCATCATCCTTCGAACTCATCAACCTTACCGGCGACAGCATCGTTTTGGGGTACCTCAAAATCAGCCCTGGTGATAACGACCGCGAAGCCATTGTGTCACCAGTGGATAAACAACGGTGGCTACAAAATACTGTGGCTTTGGAAGCCGGCAAGGTGGCAGCTAAAAGCGGGAAAGTCGTCTTATACATCCTGCACAACATTAGCGTGGGCAGAACTTCAGACGGCAACTAT
>JBIQMB010000656.1:0-1918 GCA_044463745.1 Chitinophagaceae bacterium
TTCAGCAGCATCGAAGATTCTTTTCAGGTTCTTTTCTGTCTCGCCAATGTATTTGTTGACCACCTTGCTCAAATCTATTTTGTACAAATCCAGGTTTAGTTCGTTGGCGATCACCTCAGCAGCCATGGTTTTTCCCGTACCGCTTTCGCCCGAAAACAATGCACTGATTCCCAGCCCTCTCATTCCTTTGGAGGCAAATCCCCATTGGTGATAAACCTTGTTTCTATTGCGTACCCTTTCGATGAGGTCTTTTAAAATGGCTTTTTGTGGAGGTGGCAATACTAAATCATTCCAGTGTGCTATTGTATCCATTTTTTGAGCTAACCCTTCAAGCTTCGGCTCCGTATATCGGCTGCAAATCTTCCACAATGTGTTTTCTATTTTAGTTTTATCCGACACACCGGCTTCTTTAATCTTTTCCTTTAATTCAGATGCTGCCATTCTAATGATGGAGTTAGATAAATTGAACTGAGAAACGATTTTTTCCGATGTGCCATTTGCAAGTAGTTTCAGACTCTGTAGTTCAGATTCCCATATTTTTAATTGTTCTGCACCGGATGGTTTGGGAACATCAATGATTATTTTTTTTTGATTTATCTCCGGAATCCATTCCTCTGTACTGATGACTAACGGAGAACTAATTTTATCTACAAAGCTTTGTAGCGAATGAATCTTAGCGATATCGTGTATGTCAATCGTGGTGCAATCCAATATTAACATGTAGTGATACAAAAAGGCTTCCCGATTCCACAGTCTGGTGAGCTCTGTAATGTCGTTTGTAACAGAAGGTAATTGTGTAGCATTCATGCTTAAGAGCTGCATTCCTGATAATTTTGCCAGATATTGCCCCGTATCCAGGTTATCTTTTTTATCCCTGCCTCTTAAAATTATAATGGGAAAAGAAGCCTCGTTTTGGGTGGTATGGTCAATGGTTTTCTCAATTAGTTTTTGCAAAGATGCTGAGGGGCGGTCAGATGTTTGTATGAGACGCGCCCATTCAGCCAGTTGTTCGTTTAAGTATCCTGTACCTGTTAAATAATGCAAAATGCTTTCATCAATTTTCATGGATGCCTGAGACTTTACTGCATCATTTCTCAAAGTAATCATTTTCCAGTACCGCAATGGAGCGGCTGGCGATATGGCACTCCAATGAGCTTCATCAAAAGAGGAAAGTGCCAGTGAAAAGGTTGGTTGTCCTCCTTCATTACGATTGTTTTCGTAAACGACTTCGACCAAATGAGAATCTAATTCTGTACCTGCACATAATAACAGTATCTTTTGTTCAAAAGGTGTCAGGTTAAAAGTTTTGCTTAGCGTTTCAATGGCGGGGGGCGGATTCATCTTTTTTAGAAGTGCCGAAGATTTCTTTTTGATACTGCTTATTTCCATGGAGGCCTTGCTGTTTGAGGCGCCCTCTTTATCCGCAATCTTCTTTGCAATAAGCTGCATCTGCAAAGCTAAATATTGCTGATTGTCATCTATCCATTGATTGTATGTATAGTGGTGACTCATATCGAAATAACCGGGGCTATATACTTTTCATTGCTATCCGTTTCCAAAGGAGATCGTGCACTATCCACCTGAATCCGGATAAAGTATGAAGCCGGTTTAACTTCTGTGATGTTAAATGAAATATTATTTACAGCTATCTTCGGGTTTCCAAAACTGTTGGGATCTATCGGAAATTTATAAGCCTTTGCAGCCGTGCTATTTGTCATTTCATTTAGTAAAATATGTACGTTTTGCTCCGGTTGAACTTTTGGCTGCACGATCGCATGAATCCCTCCGTTGATATTACCATTAGCATCTGCGGTACGGTTACCCAGGGTAGGGGTACCCTGTACCGCCGGTGATAAGGTAAAAAGAAGAGGTTTTGATGAAACGCCCTTGTGGGGGGCTAACGGAGAACCCATCATGA
>JBIQMB010000657.1:0-1912 GCA_044463745.1 Chitinophagaceae bacterium
TGGATCCAAAAAATGTTTCCATCACCGATCAGTACGGCCACTATCTTTCATCGTTAACTGATGAAAATTATATGCTCAATCAAGAGCAGCTTAATTACCAAAATAATCTGCAACGCTATTATGAAAAACGAATACAAGCGCTCATTGACCCTATACTTGGTGAAAATAAAGTAAGTGTTAATGTCAATACAGAGCTGGACTTTACTCAAAAAGAAGAAGCAAAAGAAGAATATGATCCCACTCATAATACCATTCGCAGCGAACAAACTATGACAGAAAATACTACCAGCGGAGGGGCGAGCGGTGTACCTGGGTCATTATCAAACCAACCTCCTAATAACAGCAATAGCAGTGGTGGTAACAATAGTAATAGAAACGGCGCGAATAATAATGCTGCCTCCTCAGGTCAAAGCCGCAGTGAACAAGTCAAAAATTATGAAGTCAGTAAATCGATGCACTATGTTAAAGCCACCTCTCCAAAAATAAAACGAATATCCGTTGCCATTGTGCTGGATAATGACACAACTTACGATGAAAAAACTAAAAAAATGGTAAGTAAGCCACTAGATGCTGAGAAAATTAAAAAAATAACGGAACTTGTTAAATCAGCTGTCGGTTTCCGCCAGGAGCGCGGTGATGTGGTCACTATTGTCAACAGTGGATTTATTCCTAAAAAAATTACGCCTGTAAGTCACCCGTGGTTTTGGCAAGAACCCTGGTTTTGGGATATGTTTAAAAAGCTCTGTGGCATTCTTTTAGGTTTTATCCTCATGTTTCTCTTTTATAGAAAAGCATCTTCTGAATGGACGCGCCGAAAATCAAATCAAGAGATGAATACCACAGAAAATAATATTAAAAGCAACTTAATCACTCCTGAAATGATGAAGTTAAAAAAACAGCAGTTGCAGATTTTACAGGAAATGGTTGAAAAAGATCCTAATAAAGTCGTTGGGGTCATTAAAAAATGGGTAGCCAAGTAATATGGATAATTTAAAAAATGCCGCCATTATTCTCTTAGGTATGGGTGAAAAATGTGCCGCTGATATTTTAAAAAATCTTACCCAAAAAGAAGTGGAGTCCATTATTGAAATAATGAATAACATGGGTGAGGTTTCGGAATTTGATGTTATAAAAGCATTAAACGAATTTTTTAATGAAACTAAAAAAATAGCAGGAATAAATGTCCTTTCAGAATCCTATATTAGAAATACGCTTGTATCAGCGGTTGGTTCAGACCGGGCACAATCTCTAATTGACGGCGCCCCAAACTCTGAAGGTTTAAAAGGGTTCGAATTATTAAATTGGCAACCTTTTTATCTTATTGTCGATGCCCTTGAGGATGAGCATCCCCAAATCATCACGGTTATCCTAATGTGCATGGACAGCGATAAAGCAGCAGAGATATTAAAATGGTTACCCAAAGAATTAAGTAAAACTGTAGTTAAACGGATGACCAATTTAAGTCCCGTCTCACGACACGCGATGCATACTCTCTCGGACTATCTGGAAGAGCAATTCACGACCACAGAAAAATATAAGCGCATCACATCAGACAGCATGAATATTGCGGCCGACATTATTTCTCATCTGGATGGAGATACCGAGCATGAAATCATGTCTTATCTCACCAAAGAAAACAAAGACATTTATGAAAAACTACAAGATAAACTCTTTCCCTTTGAGAAGCTCGCCAAAATGGATTCTAAAAGTTTCCAAATACTCCTTGCTGAAGTTAAACAAGAAGATTTGGTATTGGCGCTTAAAGGTGTAGACAAAGGACTTAAGGAGGCGTTTTTCAAAAATATATCAGCCAAAACAGTTGAGCTCATTAAGGATGATCTCGAATCAACAGGTCCTGTCAAACTAGAAGATGTAATTGCTGCACAAAAACGCATCATTGCTTTGGCAAAAC
>JBIQMB010000658.1:0-1903 GCA_044463745.1 Chitinophagaceae bacterium
GAAAGCGGACCAAGGCTACCCGAAACCGCTCTACGCCAGGCAGCACCTTTCGGGCATGGAGTGCCCCTATTGTCAATGGACACTACAATGTATCCTAAATCGGCGATGGCCCGATGAAACGCAGCATATGCATTTTCCCATTCGTCTATCACTGTTTGGGCATGGGGTTCACCGTAAACATAAACAAACAGGGGATATTTTTTGGATGAATCAAAATCTCGTGGCTTGATCATCCAGGCATCCATCACTATGTTTTCCCCAATGTCTATTTTTAAAAACTCCTTGGGTTGTAATCGTGCTTCTTCCGATTTTTCTTTAAGATGATGGTTGTCCTCAAGTACGCGAATTATTTTATATTCCGGAAACTTTACTAATTCGGTTACCGGGGCCGTATTACTATTTGAATAAGTATGGAAAGCCCAATTCGCATCAGGTGAAAACACATAATCATGCGTACCGCTTTGGTTCGCAGGTGTCACTCTCTCTTCTTGTCTTTTCCCATCAATTCGCACCCGGTATAAGTACTTCTGGGTTCCATTTTCAGGGGAGGCATGATAATAAAACCATCCTGTCTTTTTATCCACAGCCAACCGATCAATAATATCAAAGGCACCCGGTGTTAAAGGCCTGGGAGGCACCCTTGAACTAACTGAGCCGATATAAGCATGCCTCCAACCATCTTTCTCACTTAAAAATAAAAAACCATCCCTATCCTCCATCCACTCAAAGCCTCCGTTTTTATTATAGCTGGCCACCACCCAATCGGGGTCAGTTTCTTCAAAAGCTGAAACGACGGAACCGTCTCTGATATCAAACAAAAGAAAAGAACGGTGAGTTCTGAACCGATTCAGTTTTTCGACCATTAACTTGGTCGGGCTCACCCAACTCATTTGTCCTATATAAAAGCCATCAGAAGGTATTTCCAGAGGCACCCATTTAGTTGTTCTTGCTACAATATTTATTACTCCTATTCGCAAATCGGGGATGGGTTCTCCAATGCGTGCATACCTTGTTTCTTTCAGTTTCGGATAGGTAGGATCACCCGGCAATAAGGAATGCCTGATTCTTACTTTCGACTGATCTGTTTGAAGAAATAAAATATTTTTACTATCCGGACTCCATGTTACCTGCTCATTCGAAATGTTGCTACCTGGAACCTCATTTGTCAACATGATAATCGAATCTTTCTCCTTATCATACAAAAAGAGATTTCCTTCTCTGGTAAAAATATTTTTTTTACCGTCAGGCGAAATTTTGTTCTGCCCCCCACCGGCAATTTGTGTAATCTTCCCTGTAGTCAAATCAAGCAACAGAAATTCGGTTCGGGATGTATCATTCTGCCTTTTATTAATCTGTATAAAGACCATCTGCCCATTATCCGAAATTTGAAATCCGTCAATCATGAAATCAGTACCGCTCCCAGGTGGCTTATTCATTTTTCCGGTCGAAAATAAAATCATTCTCTTCCCATCCTCAACATTGTACCTTGCCAAAAGCGCATGCCTGTTTTCATCAATCTCGACTCTGATATAGCCCTTACTGTCGGGAAGCCAGGTAGCCCGGAAGGTTCTAGGAGAATACTTATTTTCAGTGTATATCTCTAAGAGCCTTTTTTGTGTCTCCTGAGGCAGTGTACTATTATTATTAACCCGTTTCGTTGAGGGCGACTGAGCGTACGATCTTATGCAGAACACCACTGAAAAGAAGAGAACAGAAACAATTACTAATATTCTTGCAAACTTAAACATCATAATAAAAATATTGTGGCCTGATCCGGCTGTTTATTTTAGTGTGATTTCGAATTCAATTGTCTGTTTTGCAGGTAGCGTAATTAATTTTTCATTATTAATTTTACCATCTCTTACACGTGTTTTTATTGCGCTTTTTACCTGAATGCCCTGTA
>JBIQMB010000659.1:0-1889 GCA_044463745.1 Chitinophagaceae bacterium
AGGTTATCAACCCCACCTTATCCTTATTATCCAGACACACCGAAGAAAGAATGAGCGATGCATTGATGGCATAATCAAGAAGCGTCATTTCATTAAACGGCATCTTCATAACCCTACCCTTATCTATTATGCAATAGATTTGCTGAGCCCTTTCATGCGCATATTGGTTCACCATCAAAGCCCCTCTCCGGGCACTCGCCTTCCAATTGAGCGTTCGTATATCATCGCCGGTTACGTATTCCTTTATCTGCTCAAACTCCATGCTTTGCCCAATACTACGCATCCGCACACTGCCTGACTGATGAGCAATAGTAGCGTTCGATCTGATTCCGTAATGATTTAATCGTGCATAAGAAGGATAGCAGGCTATGGTTTCCGGCTCACCGGTTGTAAACCGACGGGTAACAAGCTCAAGTGGTGATCGTAAAAACAAACGGATGTTGCCAAAAGTATATTCACCTCTGCTGACAGGCCTTAGCTGCCATGAGATTTGTTTTTGTTGTTTCCGCCTTAGCCTGAAATATCTGCGCTCGTGTCGCATCTCCAATTGCTCGGGCCATTCTTCTATCAACATTACTGACAATGGAAAATTATATTCATTCTTCACCACCCATTCACCCTGATTGTTTTCGCCATTGCTAAACCTGACTGGCAATATCCTTCTTGCATCCATCTTTCGCACCACACCGAATAAAACAATGTAATCAATTAACGTGAAAATAATCAGCACGAGGATACCGAAATAAGCCACCGGCTCCAGAAACGGAAGAAAAAAAGCCAGGAGAAACAGCGAAGCACACACCGTCATTCCGAAATAAAAATTTCGGTTGAAAAAAATATCTCCGATATATTTTCGAAAAAAGTTCAAATAAATAAAATTTAACGCGGCACTTCTATTTCTGCCACAATCTGTTTTATCAATTCATCCGGCAGAATCCCTTCCATCTCTTTCTCGGGTGTCAGAATTAACCGATGCCTTAACACCGGCAAGGTCATTTCCACCACATCTTCGGGCGTCACAAAATTTCTGCCTTTAAGTGCAGCCGTTGCTTTGGCGGACTTCAAAATAGCCAATGAGGCACGCGGTGATGCACCCAAAAACAAGGATGAATTATTCCGTGTAGCGTGTACTATCCGTGCTATATATTCTATCAACCCGTGTTCCACCATCACGCCGTTTACGATGGTTTTAAGTTGTAGCAAATCCTGATGCGACAATACAGGGTTAACACTGCTTATTAGTGCCGGAACGTTATACGATTGCTGATTGGTAAGAATCGAAATTTCATTTTCAAGCGAAGGATAATCGACCACCACCTTAAAAAGAAACCGATCCAATTGAGCTTCTGGAAGACGGTAAGTACCTTCCTGCTCAATGGGGTTTTGCGTAGCCAGAACCAGAAAGGGAAATTCCATCGGATGGGTATGTCCATCAATGGTTACCTGCCTTTCTTCCATAACCTCAAACAGAGCAGACTGCGTCTTGGCCGGAGCACGATTTATTTCGTCAATCAAAATTATATTGCTGAAAATAGGCCCTTGCTTAAACTCAAAATTTGTTGTTTCAGGATTAAAGACAGAGGTACCCAATACATCCACAGGCATCAGGTCGGGTGTAAACTGTATGCGCGAAAAGCTGGTTTGAATGATCCGTGCCAGCAACTTGGAAGTAAGCGTTTTAGCTACACCCGGCACGCCTTCTATTAGAATATGACCTTCGCACAGCAACCCGGTTAACATCAGTTCTATCATGTTATCCTGGCCCACTATTACCTTGGCTATCTCATCCTTCACGCTTTTCATTACCTCATTCAGTGCGCTGATGTCTGTACTTTTTTCAAAAATTTGATCTTCCATTATTTGTGTTTATAAAATTGTTCCAGAAGTTG
>JBIQMB010000660.1:0-1886 GCA_044463745.1 Chitinophagaceae bacterium
ATTAGTTTCGGCAGTGCAATAAACGATAACAGCCAATTGATTACCGTAAATATTTTTGCTCAGAATTTTTTTATACGACTCATTATTGTAATAATCAATGGCATATTGAAGCGCATTGTCTGCCATGGCCATGCGCAGCAACGAATCTCTTAGCGGTTCATACCCTGTAACGCTTGCTGCTATTGCATCTGCATGAAATTCCATCTCTCTCGAAAGACCCATGTAGCTCTTATTCACCACATTGTACAACTTACGGAGTATCCATTGAATACCCGAATTAATTTTGACGGCTACCACGGCAAAGATTCCGAAAAACCACCCCGCGTTGGCCCAGCTTTGTGCCAGGTTGTTGTACGAATCATTGTCGTACAAAATGTTGTAAATAATTTGATTCACATTATATACATAGCTACCTATCTTCATCGATCGTTGAGAGAAATGACCGAACTCGTGAGACAGGATGGCCTTCAGTTCGTGCTGCGAAACTGTGTTAATCAACCCCACCCCTATTTGTAAATTTTTCTTCACCGGAAGGAACATACTCCAGAACCCCGAATCGTAAAAGACCGAAGCATTTACATCGGCAGCTAAATAAATCTTCTTGGGAAACTGGGTTCCGACCTGCGATACGATTTCATTTATCATGTTAAATAACTGCGGTTCTTCTTCCGCTGTGATCTCTATCAAATGGGAGCGGTCAATCTTATGCGATTCAAAAATGAACTTGAACAAAAAGATGAGGATCATCACACCCAGGCTTATCAAACCGATACCAACACCCAATGTGGCAAAGGAAGGACTGGCAGCGATAAGGGATACAGCGCCGATAAAGCATAAAACCGTAAGTGAAATCACCAGGACTGTAATGATCAGATAGGCGAAGATAAAAAGCAGGATTGCGTAAATGGCTTTGACCGCTTGTTTTCTGAATGCGGTTGGGAGTTGGCCTTCTTTATTATTCATCTGATGTGTTTTGGTAGGTTGAAGCCTCTTTCCGAAGAGCCTCAGTATATAATGAAATAAAGAATGAAATTATTGTCTTTAACTGAAATAACCACACCCGGCAGGATTTTTTCTTCTAACAGGTTTTTCCCCGCGGATTACTTTTTTCCCGCAGGATTGGATGGAAATATGTTGGTAAATTATGTCCCGCTGATTACGAAGGCCAGCACAGAAAAAAGCCTGGAAGAACCACCCAGACTCCAGAACCTTCTTTTTCCCGCAGGGAAAAACTCTGCGAGAATCCGCAATATCTGCGGGAGATTTTTTCTTCCAATATCTGCAAGAGATTTTCTTTCGCAATTTCTGTGGGAACCAACAAAGTGCGACAAACTTTTTCCGGAGATATTTACACATACTCACTCAATGCAGCCACATACTCATTCACATGCAGCGAAATATCCCTTCTTTCAAGTATTTTAATTAATATGGCCATCAGTTTAATTTATTAACTAAAATCACTCAGATAATGAAATGGAAAAATGCATGTTTATTGCTCATTTTTATCGCTGTACTTTCCGGCTGTGCCGTCATTAAGATTCAGCAAAATCTGCCGGGAAGTCTTTGGGGAAACTGGTCGGTAGAGCGAATCGGTTTTGAGGTAAACACCAATATAAAAGATTACCCTTATCAGCGGGCGTGCTTCAATAAAGATGACATCATTCATTTTTCATCAGATAAAAAAATCACCTTTAAATGGAACGATGCCCAATGTGTTTTTCGATACTACTTCGTAGGTAGGTATCAGGTTACAGACCGCACCTTGTCTATCGCTCACGAAAATCCGCCACAGAGACGAAACCTCCCTTTTTATATGTTTGATGAATACCGCATTCAGGAGATTAACGAAACCACCCTTGAACTGCGCAGATTTGATATCGGATCGC
>JBIQMB010000661.1:0-1859 GCA_044463745.1 Chitinophagaceae bacterium
ACCGGAATAAAACTGCGTGTGAAACCCTTTGTAAGCCACCCGGGTGAATAGCCCAGTGTAAGCAGCAGTCGCAGATTCTCAGTGCTTTTAGCAATCATTAGCCGGAGGTAAAAACTAAACAGGATTAACGCCAGCAAAACAACCAGAATCCCAAAGCCTCCCACGGCTCCGATGATATTCTGCAATAACCCCTTCATGCGGCCGAACCGAATTTTATCTTTATTAATGTGATATTGATGCTCCTGCAAAAACCGAATTAAATCGGGATTGTTTGCATCCACCGTTTTAATATAAACTCTTGACACATTGCCGGCCGAATCCCCGGCCAGATTCTCATTAGCCCATTTTAAAAAACTCTCCGGTACCAATACAGAATTGAACCGGTCGCTTAACCCTACAACCGTAGCCCGGAAATTACTGCTTCCCTTTCTTCCCGAACATTCAAGATAAATATTTACTGAAGAGATGGTCCTGGCCGACAATTGAGGCAGCCCCTGCGAGGGAGCAAAAACATTGTACATCTCTAAAAAATCGGATGAGAATATGAGCGGCACGATCTGGTCGCCGGGTTTCCATTCGAAGGTGGAAGGTATGGTGTCTAAAAAATCATTTTCTATACTTTCCAGAAACAATTCTGTGCTGAAAGGCAACACATCTCCTGCTGAAGCTCGTGCGCTGAAATTATTGGAAAAAAGAGGAGCTACAGATTGTATTTCCGGACGGTTTTTGAGCAGTTCCAAGTCTTTATCGGTAAAGCGATTATCTCTACCCATGTTTTCGTTGGTGATCACTTTGGAGATGGAAACGTAATCATACCCGCCCGACTTTTGCGGTACCTCTTCTCTGATCAGTTGCTGTATGTTAAAGTACATTTGAAGAGATAGAAGCAATAAAAAAACGCCCACGCCAAGACCTATGTAACCAATCCATTTTGAAACCGATTTTTCTGTGTGGATGAGCGGCGCTATATGTTTGTAAGATAACTTCACTTACAGATGTATAATTTTTTCGTTTCTTAAATAATCAATTTCACCCAGATCGGCAAAAATCATGGATGCTCCTCGTACTTCACATTCCGACCTGATCAGGTTCATGGCTTTGTTGTGATTGCCCTCGTCAAGATGACTGAAAGGCTCATCGAGCAAAAGATAATCAAAGGGCTGCATCAGCGATCTGATAATTGCAATCCGTTGCTGCTCTCCAAAGCTGCATTTTTTTGTTTGTTGGTTTAGCTTATGCTCAATGCCGAGCCGGGTAGCCATTTCATGAATCTTCTCTGGGGGATGATAGGGATTTAGTTGTCTCTTTATCTCTATATTTTCCATCACTGATAAACCGGGAAACAGACGCAAATCCTGAAATATAACACTCAGGATTTGCTTTCTGATTTTGGATTTCTTTTCCGGCGTCATGGCCTTGATATTTTCGCCGTTTACCATGATGGTTCCTTCATAGTCACTTCTCATTCCATAAATAAAATGAATGAGTGAGGTTTTACCCTTTCCTGATGGTGCCACAATATGGTAGTGTTCTCCTCTGGGTATAATCACTTCCCGGTTCCAGATGTCGGACCGTTCGTGGGTGGGTATGTACTCAGGTACAACATGGTTTAAAATCAGCTCCATGAAAAATTAATTATTGAGAAACGAATTGCTTACCCACTTTAAAGCGCACTGCTATCTGCGACGGGAGTCGTAGATTCATCCTTCTCCTTTTCTTCTAAATGTCTGATTTTTTGTCTGTTCAAAACATACAATTCATCAAAGTACTTGTTAAATTGTTTAAGACTGTTGGTGCTCTTATTCTGCAGGTTTACTACCGTTTCTGATGTTAAGGTGTTGTCTTTGGCATCGCCACCT
>JBIQMB010000662.1:0-1853 GCA_044463745.1 Chitinophagaceae bacterium
TTCCTGCAGGTACGTCCAGGCCCGAACGGTTGATAGCTTCTGACACCTGAAGAAGTGAGATTTTATAGAGGCTCAGTTTATTTCTATCCACATTTACCTGAATTTCTCTTTCTTCGCCGCCCAGAATGGTAATTTCTGCTACGCCCTTTAATTGCTGAATCTGGGGCAGATAATCATCTTTTATTTGTTGATAAAAAACCGTGTTGGGTAAATTGCTGGTGACACTTACCGACATTATCGGAAGATCATTTGGGGATACGGTAGTCAGTATCGGACTCAAAATTTCCTGAGGTAAATCTTTTCGTATATTATCGATATAGCGTTGAGCATCCTGCAATGCCTTGTTGAGGTTGGTGCCATATTTCAGATTGGCAATGACAATGGATGCATTGGGTAGGGATTTGGTTGAAAGGAAATCCACTCCTTCGAGATTCGACATAGCATCTTCAATCTTTCTCGATACAGAAGTTTCCACCTCGCGGGGATCTGCTCCCGGATACATGGTTCGGATCACTACAACCGGCTGACTGAAGTCAGGCATCATTTCGTAGCTCAGGTTCTTGAAACCTATGATTCCCAGTAGGGCAAAGAGGCTGAAAAGAACGATAATCAGCGAGGGACGTTTGATGGATATTTCTGTTAGGTTCATGGTCAATTAAAAATAATAATGAAGAATAGTGAGTGAAAAAATGAAGAGAATGAGAAGAGAAGCGAATGAGGAACTTTCATTATATTTATTGACGTTAGCGTTTTTTATTCCAAACGCAAAACTCTTTTGTTGAATAATATTCTCTTTCATTTTTTTGATTTTTAAAGTTTTTAATTCTTAATTCTTAATTAATACCCGCTTTCCTTCTTCCAGATTAATGAAACCGCTTGTAATTATAATATCTCCCTCTTGCAGTCCTTCTGCTACAATGCTCTTATCCTGAATCCTCTTCGATACAACAATCTCTTGTAGTACTGCTTTCCCGTTTTTTACAAGATATACCTGTGGCCTTTCAGATGAACCCATTATGGCTGATGATGAAATGATAAATTCTTTTTGTTGCGGAGTGTCATCTAAGTGCACCAATCCAAACATGCCCGATTTGATAGCCATGGTTTGGATATTGTTCAATAAGAATTGAACAGGATAACTGTTAGCCGGGTTTGCTTTGCTTCCTATCATTACGGCTTTTCCGGATAAAGTGGCGCCAGGATATACATCAACTGTTATTTTGTAAACCTGATTTAAATGGAAATTTTTCAAATCATTTTCGGGAACATTGACGGTAAATTTTAATTGAGCAATGTCTGTAATCTGGAGCAGTGGAACTCCCGGTGCGGCAAAGGATCCTACCTCACTCAGCTTGGCAGTGACAATCCCACTAATGGGTGATTTAATCGTTGATTTATCAATCTGTTCCAGCAGGGTGGCTCGTTGAATCCTGGCAGATTTTAATCCCAATTGTGCTTTCTCTAATTGTATGCCTTGCACAGCATCGGCTCTTGCCAAAGTAGTATATCGAATCACGTCTGATTCAAGGCCTTCAATTTGTACTTCTGCTGACTGAAGTTGAAGTTTTAATAATGAATGGTCTAATTGAATCAGTGGTTGTCCTTGCCGTACATAGCTGCCTGCATCTACAAAGATGCTGTTAATCTTACCCTGGGTTTCAGCACTAATCCTTGTCTCCCTATATGGTTCAAAATTTCCCGTATAGGCGTTTTCTATACGTATATCTTTGAGTTGAATGGTATCAGCTTGAACCAGGACGGCTTCGTTCTTGTCGTATTGATAAACCCTCGCATTTGTTGTTTTTTTGTTGCCAATGAGTGTGAAGATAGTTAATGCCAGTAAGCCAATAATT
>JBIQMB010000663.1:0-1845 GCA_044463745.1 Chitinophagaceae bacterium
GATTTTCAGTTCGGTGAGCATGGTGTTGGCCGTGGACGAAGGCAGAAAGATGAATAAAAAAGGAGTGGAAAAATGGCTTGCATTAACGGTTCTTGGCGGACTTGCGTTCCTTAGCTGTCAGGCCATTGAGTGGACCCACCTGCTGACTGCCGTTCATCCGGTATTGGTAGATGGAAACATTGAATACTGGAATACAACTACCGGACATAATCCATGGGGGCCACGCGTTTTATTTGAAGGCGGATTGGTGAATACGCCCGGTCCGGTAGCATTTGGTGGATACTTCTTTGGCATTACGGGTTTTCACGGATTGCACGTTACTATTGGTGTGTCCATGTTGATTATGCTGCTTATTAATACAAGCCGCGGAGTATATCACAAAAGAGGTCATTATGAAATGGTGGAAAAAGTGGGACTCTACTGGCACTTCGTTGATCTGGTATGGGTATTCGTTTTCCTCTGCTTCTATCTGATCTGATCCATTCATTATTAACTGAATTAAACAAATAAAAATATTTATGTCAATCGAAACAAATCCACAGGTTCTGGCTGCACACGATGATGCGGCGCACGTAAAACGCATCTGGAAGGCATTCTGGATACTGTTATTTCTCACCATTCTGGAGTTGGCATGCGGGCTTACCATTTACTTTCTGGAGAAAGGAGACCCGGCCTATGCTACCATTCTTTCAATAAAAGTGGTGATTATCATTTTTACTATTTTCAAAGCATTTTATATCATATCCATTTTCATGCACCTGGGTGATGAAAAGCGAAATATGATCATGTCAATCGGAATTCCGATGAGCTTGTTTATCTGGTTTATTACCGCTTTGCTTATGGAAGGTAATGCGTTCAGAAATGCAAGAAACACAGAGGCGGGTAGTATCAAATACGAGAAACAAGAGATCAGGCACCAGCCCTTAAATATACCTCCGGGAGCGGAGAAGAAATACAAGCTCCATTAAGCTAAAGTTTGGTTACAAAATTTTTTAAAATTAGCTATTGCTTTACGCAATGGCTAATTTTGCTTTAAGCTAAAATCAATTCGGTTATGAACAAAAAAGCCTTACTGGCTTTGCTCATTGCAATAGCGCTTCCTCTTATAGGATATGTGGTTTTCAGCAGTATGAGTAAGAAAGACCTTCAAATGCCACAACGTTTTTTTTACGATAGTGTAATGGTTACCACTGAGCGAGGCAAAACATCTTTTGACACGGTTTGGCATCAGATAAAAAATCTGAAACTGACGAATCAGCTTGGTCAGAATGTATCTATGAATGACCTGCGAGGCAAGGTCATTGTGCTGGATTTTTTCTTTACAAGATGTCCGGTGATTTGCCCTACGATGACGGAGAGTATGAAGAAGCTGCAGACATCCTTTGCCCCCAGCGATACCCTGGTTCAGTTTGTATCCATTTCGGTAGATCCGGAACATGATGATGTTGACCGGCTGAATTGGTGGGCAGAGAAATTTGGTGTTAATCCTGACAACTGGTGGCTGGCAACAGGTAATAAAGATAGCATATACAATTTTGCATTGACCGAAGTGAAAGCCAGTGTAGCAGATGTAGGAGTAGATACGGCATTCATTCATACCGAAAATTTCTTTCTTATCGACCGAGAAGGAATCATTAGGGGATGGTACAATGGCACAGATGAAGACGCACAACGCAGGTTGGTTAACGATCTTCCGTTGCTGATTCTGGAAAAAAACAGAAAACGGACATTTGGTGATGTTTTAAAGAACATGTTTACAAGAAGAGGGTAGACCAGGACAACAGGGAGGAAAATTGATTATTATTCTTTCGGATGAAATATCGGATCGCTCTTTCTTTGATTCTG
>JBIQMB010000664.1:0-1826 GCA_044463745.1 Chitinophagaceae bacterium
CCTTTATTTAGTATCAAAAGACATCTTGTAATCCACAGAAATTTTTCCCTTCGAAATATCATCCAGTTTCCTTTTAAGCAGCCGTTTTTTCAGTGGCTTCAGGTAGTCGATGAATAGTTTTCCTTCGATGTGATCGTATTCGTGCAGGATAACACGCGCGGTAATACCGCCAAACGTTTTAGTATGTTCTGTAAAATGTTCGTCCATAAAGCGTATATGAACTTTTTCCTGCCTTAAAATATCTTCCCTGATTTTGGGAATACTCAGGCAGCCTTCATTATATGGCCATTCATCTCCATCTTTGTGAATGATGTGGGCATTGATAAACACACCTTTGTAACCCTTATCGTCCGGATATTCTTTGCGCTCATCTTCTTCCATTCCTTCTATTATCTGAATGCTGTCAATAACGAACAAACGGATATCTCTGTTGATTTGCGGAGCCGCCAAACCAACGCCGTTGCTGTTGTACATGGTTTCCCACATGTTTTCTATCAGTTCACTCAGTCCGGGATAATCAGGCGAAATCTCTTTTCCGGTCTTCCTTAAAACCGGGTTTCCGTATGCTACAATTGGTAAAACCATATTAAAATTTTAGGTATGCAAAGTTACGGACTTCAAAAAAAAGATAAAGGGGATTGTAGGGTATATTGATGATTTTAAGGTTTTATACTATTTGGTGGAGGAAGTAGGGGGTTGGCTCGGTAAGGGGATTGGTTCTCAAGGTCTGGTATCCTGTTGCTTGAAAATAATTCTGAATACATCCTTCGCCGGATATTTGCGAAATCAGAGTTTATTATATACTTTTACCGCTGCATAAACTTACCGTGCTACACCTTAAAAGAATAAATCCTTCCATCCTTATTGAAGCCGTTACTGAATTTTGATACAAAATGAACAGAATGAGTCATTTGTGTATCATCATCTTCCGGATTATCCTGTGAATAAGCTGCTTGCTTAATTTAAAAGTAAATGGTTTATATGAGGAATTTTACATTCTTGAATTTAAGGTTGGCGACAGATTTTTCGGCAGAATCTTTATTGATTGCGCGGAAGTCACAGTTTTTGAAATTCTCCGTCATTTTATTTTGCATCATTTTTTCGATGGGGAAGTCTGGTATGGCCCAACCCGGTCCCGAGTGGGAGGTTTACAGAACCATTAACCTGAGCAGACCTACTCCGATGGCCGATTTTCAGGTGAGGGTAGTATTGTCGGCAGGGGAATATGATCATATAAAACCGGATGGCAGTGATATCCGCTTTTACGAAGGAACGACCAATATTCAGTGCAGCTATTGGATAGAAAAGTGGCAAATAACCGGTCAGTCGGTTATCTGGGTCAAGGTACCCAATACAAATATCACCAGCCTGACCATGTATTATGGTAATCCGGCTGCTACGGCTGTGAGTGATGGCAATGCTACTTTTGATTTTTTTGATGATTTTACCTCTTTGAATTCAAGTGTGTGGAGTTATGCTGGGGTGACCCAGTCAGGTAGCGAGATAAGTATTGCAGCTGCCGGGTTTATCTCAAATACCAGTGCTTTCAATCCTCCATCTTCAACATTTTTCATGGAAGCCAAGCATAAAGAAACGTATTATAAAAGAATTCGTTATTATGCCACTAGTATTGCTGGCAATGCTTCAACTCAAGGATCTTCTGGAATTTTAGGAAGTGCACTTTCTAATTTTGATTATGGTTATTTTTCTGATGTTTCACCGTTTTTAACAGGAAACACCTATTGGAGCGCTACGACAAATCACAAAGTTTATGTAAATACGAATTATATTACCCAATGGGAGATAAAAGATGATGTCATACCCGG
>JBIQMB010000665.1:0-1823 GCA_044463745.1 Chitinophagaceae bacterium
TGGAATTGATGCTTTTTTCAGAAATGAGATTTTCCTTCAAAGCATCCTTTCTGCCAACCAGGCAGGTTCATTGTTAATCCTGATCCATGACGTTTCTTTCTGGCTCATTTTAAATGTCCTAAATTGTCTGCCGAAGAACTTTACGAATTCAATAACCTGAAAAATGGAACCAAGACAAACCACAATAAATAGGTCAAAGAAGCAATCATAAGTAAAGTGATATGCCGTGGCTTCTGCTGCTTTTTAATAAAATTTATTATCAATATAGATAACCAAATAGAATGAGGGATTGCTAATAAAATTGCATTTCCGTAGTACGCATCCGCATCTCCACTTAAATACAGTACTGTGGATAATACGACCGAAAGCACAACGAAAAATGCGGCGATATAGGCTGCAATGTTATTGCCAAACCGCACTGCTACCGTTTTTTTACCGGCCGAGCGGTCGGCCTCTCTATCGGGAATACCGGATAATATAATAGAGGGCAAAATTGAAAAAAACAGAGGCAAACCATAAAGCCAGGGCACTTCATTGGTGAAGGTTCCTCCTTCAAATATAAAGCCGGCCAGCATCATCAGGATACTGTGCGTAAGGCTTACCACAATTTCACCAAGCGTGATATAGGAAAACCTGAAAGGAGGTAAGGTATAACCGATGGCCAGAAAGGATAATACAGCGATTACCACCAAAGAAGAAACGACGGATCCGGAAGATAAAAGAACTACGAAAAGTGCCGCAAGAAGGGCGACAGATAAAGCCAGACGTATTCCTTTTTTCAAACCGGGAATGGTGAGGTCACCATCCACCAGCACGCGTGATCCACCACTGAAGGGACTGTAATTTTTATTGACACTGTCTGTGCCCTGATCGTGCAGGTCGTTGATAAAAACGGTAGCTGCTTCAAGCGAAAAAATGAACACCCATCCCAAAAGCATCACCAACCAATTGAGAGAATAACCATAAAGCCCTGCGGCTAATGCACCTGAAAAATAAGCCAGCCAGGCCATAGGATAAAATTGAAGTCGCAACGCTTTTAACCACGGCCTCACTTTTTGCCATCGTATTTCACCCCGGGTGAGCACTCCGTTTTTTAATGCAAGCCCCAGTTGCCGACTCTGCTGTAGCCATTCTTTTTTCTTTTCAGGGGTAGAGTGTTTAATAGGGGTAAAATGCTTTGCCCGCACGGGCGACACTCCGCAAAGTTGAAGCGTAGCAACTTTCAAAGCACTGGTACCCGGTGCCCTTACAAATATCTTATAAATCCACAGCGGTGTATCGAGCGTAATCAGCAGTTGGGCTGTACGACCTTTTAAAAGTTTTTTGTACTCATTCTGTTGAATTTCATAAAAGGCAAACCCGGGAACGAATACCCTGTCGAGAAATCCTTTTAGCAGTGCAGGCATGGTTCCCCACCATGTTGGGAATGCAAACACCAGATGATTGGCCCATTTTATTAATTCCTGCGCTCTCAAAATATCCGGTTCGGGCGATTGTGTTTCCGGATCCGGAACAACAACATTCAATTCAAAATTAAGTTCGCCCAGACGTAACCATTGTACATTGACACCGGCCTCCAAGGCTCCCTTCGCGTATTCAGTTGCAAGTGCCTCTGTATAACTACCGGGGCGCGGATGACCTAAAATAATCAATACGTTCATTGAACCCGAAAGAAACAATTAAGGTACCAAAAACCGACTAAGTGAAAATCGACTGATCAAGCTACCGCTTCATCCGAACCACTTTTGAGACACGTCATCCGAACACCTTCCCCCTAAATATCTGCCCAGAGGGGAAGGGCATACCCATGCCATCGCTTCCTA
>JBIQMB010000666.1:0-1817 GCA_044463745.1 Chitinophagaceae bacterium
CCACCTTTGCTATACACATCCTTCCAAAAAGCCTTGGATACATTTATGCTGGCCGCGGTTGCTGAATCCTTAGCCGGAGGTAAGGAGCTTAGTATCTTTTGAATATCTACATACAAACCAAAGGGATGACCGCTTATTTTGTCAGCCCATTCAAACTTATGATTGCCTTTGCCATCTGTAAACTCACTGGCCAAATTCTTTTTGTTGGAATAAGCAAACGCTTTATCTGTAAGTGAATAAGGCAGGTCGGATGCGGAGACGATGGCTCCGGAGCTCTGAAACGCTTGGTTCAATATCTTTTGCACATTTTCTTTATTCTTAACCCCGATCTTCACCAGAAAATCGAAATCAATCGGCGGAGCAAGAAAGGCCGATGAGTCTGCATTTTTCATGGTAATATTTCCGAGAGCCGCCAGGATTTTACCATCAAAGGATTTAAGCAAATCTTCAGTAGAGAGTCCCATTCCCTGGGTTACAATGCCGATGATTCCGTCAAGTCCTGCCAGCTTCAGGTATTCGTATAAGAACTGAGGATTAATATTGAATGCGATGACACCTGCCACATCATTGATGGGCAGTGCTGAAAAATCAGAAGTCTTTATTTCATCCGCTTTATATTTTTTAATCAGGTCGCCTAATTTTTTTCCATAATAAAAATATTGATCAGCTTGTACTGACCCATCATTAAAGCTGATAGCGTAAGCCGAACGGCTGTCTTTAATAAAATCGTCCAGCTTAAACATACCCATGGCACCGCCCGGTGTAAGGTTAAAAATTTCTTCTGTATTAATCCAGGCTTTTATGTCTCCTTTTTTATTCAGTAAGCTGCTAAACCGTTCTTCTCCTGACAGCGAATTTCCTGACGACAGATTCAGAACCTTAATCAGGTAAGTGCGCGCAGTAGCCATATCGCCCATAGAAATACCCGGTAGCGATCCGCCCTCTTCTTCCCATTCATCCATATTACCTACACCACTGTTTACATTCAGTACATAAGCAAAATGTTTGTCGTTCCATCCGGCTACAGAGTTTTTAAGCGTCATTGTTTTAATCCCTTTTTCAGAAGTTATTTCATGCGAAGGATCGATGTTTTTATTGAATGATTCAAAATCAGAAACACTGCTCACAAACCCCGATACCACAATATTGAATGCTGTACCGGTATCCTTTGCAGAATACATAATCAATCCTTTCGACAGATCGATGCCTGACCCGGAGGGATCCTCAAGTATTTTCATCGCCCACTCCGGTATGGGAGAGCTGTCGTTGGCATCCTTAAAAATAGCCGTGGATTTGATTTCACTAAAAGGTAGTTTTTCCAGCAAGGCTTTGGTGTCGAAATACCCGACTGCCAGGGCATTGGCCGGAACAAGCGCGCCTATTTCGTTTTTGCCTTTACAAGAAGTCAGCGCATAAGAAGTGATTAGAATAGCAAAGAGTAGTTTGATAAATTGTTTCATTGTTTGTCGATTGAGTGGTTGTGATTTTAATAAGCCACGCTGTTATTTTTCTTTTAAAAACCGGCTTACGTTTGATAAAGATATAGATTCCTCTTTTCCTGATTCAAGATTTTTAATTTTGCAGATTCCCTCCGCCATTTCTCTTGATCCGATGATAATTACATAGGGAATTTTTCTTTTTTCAGCATACTTAAACTGCTTATCCAGTTTAGCCCGCTCATAAAATAATTCGCAGGCGATGCCCTCCTTTCTGCATTGCTGCATGACAGCAAAAGCTTGTGCGGACTCTTGCTCACCAAGGTTAAAAAATAAGGCGGTTGATGATTCCCGAAGTTCTTCAGGAAACAATTGCATCTC
>JBIQMB010000667.1:0-1817 GCA_044463745.1 Chitinophagaceae bacterium
ATCGATAATTACATTGATGAAACAACCATTACGCATTTGGCAAAAAAGGGAAGGAATATTGAGGCAGTTTTACTTACTAAAAACAATTCCAGACAATTAGAATTGGACATAAAGAAAGCGAATGAGCAATACGGAAATTTCACCGTAAAAACATTCAACAAAAGCCACGACCGCTTTTTGATTATTGACAACAAAGAGGTGTATCATTTAGGAGCATCGCTCAAAGACTTAGGCAAAAAGTGGTTTGCATTTTCTAAAATGGACGACAGTTGGGCAACCAAAATATTGACAGAATTATGAGCAACCAAGGCAATCAAATAAATCTATATAAATCACAGTGCCGGCAATGAGCACATACGAAACATATAACCCCAGCGGTATTGACTGGATTGGCAACTATCCTAAACATTGGAGAGTAAAACGATTAAAGGATGTTGCCAATGTTACATTAGGTAAATTGGGTAAGAACGATGACAGTGGAGTCGATGACTTGAAACCTTACTTGCGTACATTCAATGTTCAATGGGAAAGAGTTTATTTATCGAAAGTAAAAGATATGTGGTTTTCAGAATATGAACAAGAGCAATACAGATGGAAAAAAATGACCTGGTAGTTAGTGAAGGTGGTGAAGTCAAAAACACTGAAGCACAGATAGAAAAACTGAAAGAGCTGCGAAAGATAAAGATGTGTGAAGCTGTACCGGGGAAAATAAAAGTAAACGCTTATGAATAAAAAATCGCCACAAAACAAGAACCTTTTTGGAGAAATCCGGAGATTGATTGACGATAGCCGTCAGCAGGTAGCTGTAACAGTCAACGCCACGATTACCACCCTGTACTGGCAGATCGGGAAAAAGATTAATGAAGAGATTTTGCAAAATACGCGCGCAGAATATGGCAAGCAGATTGTCGCTACACTATCTCATCAATTAACAAACGAGTACGGAAGAGGATGGGGAGAAAAACAGTTGCGACATTGTATGCGGTTCGCAGAACCTTTTCCTGACAATCAAATTGTATACGCACTGCGTAGACAATTGAGCTGGACACATATCAGAATGCTGATTTTTATAGATAATCCATTGAAAAGAGAATTTTACATTGAAATGTGTAAAATCGAAAACTGGTTCTCAAGGCAGTTGCAGGAACGTATCCACTCCATGCTTTATGAGCGCACTGCCATCAGCAAAAAACCGGAACTTACCATCCAAAACGACTTAGCCCAACTCAAAAATGAACAAGTATTGAATCCCGATTTAATTTTTCGTGATCCTTATTTTTTAGATTTTTTAGGCTTAAAAGATACGTATTCAGAAAAGGATTTAGAAACTTCCATTATTGTCGAACTGCAACGGTTTATTACAGAATTAGGAAACGACTTTGCTATTCTTGCACGTCAAAAACGCATTACTATTGACAACCGTGATTACAAGATAGACCTGCTGTTTTATCATCGCCGATTAAAACGCTTAGTGGCCATCGACTTGAAACTGGGAGAATTTGAAGCCGGATTTAAAGGGCAAATGGAATTGTATCTACGTTATCTCGAGAAACACGAAATGGTGGAAGGCGAAAATCAACCAATAGGATTAATTTTATGTGCAGGTAAAAATGAAGAACATATTGAATTAATGCAATTGGACAAAAGTAATATCAGGGTAGCAGAATATCTCACCGAATTGCCGGACAAAGCCCTCCTTCAACAAAAGCTGCATCGAGCTATAGAGAATGTCCGCAAACGCTTGTTAACCCAAAACAATACTGATAATGAGTAAACAGCAACGTAAAGACTAGACAAAAATATTTGAAGATTATTTT
>JBIQMB010000668.1:0-1813 GCA_044463745.1 Chitinophagaceae bacterium
TTCAAACCTCAGAAAGCAGAATCAGAAATTCTTGTTGCTGAACCTCAGGCTTCCCGTTTGCAACTGCAAATTTACGACAGATCAACAGGCATTTTCTTTCTTCATTGCCACAACGGGCCGAATTCCCCGGTTTACCGGCACTATTTCCCAAAATGATAAATTTATCCTTCATCATCTCTCCTTGCAAAAAAACACAAGAGATCGATAACCCGGAATTTTTGACGTGATGGATTGATTTTCAAATAATTTACTTTCTGATATACCATAAGGAGTGATTCATACGTTGTATAGTCAGAATTCGAAACCTTACAAACCTTACAAACATGAGTCCACCCTAAAACGCCTCCCCGGAGTAGTGCTGATTCTATAAGCACCACGCACGCTATACAACTTTATATCCAAAGAAATTTTCGCCCCCTAAGAAATTTTCCATGTTCAATATCCAAAAACTTACGCATCTGTTTCTGTTATGCCTGATCATAGCCATTACGGCTTCTTCATGCGGCAGTTCACAAAAAATTGCCTATTTCAACGATCTGCAGGATTCTGCTGTCATCCGTTCCGGGGGTGGCCTTGAACCCATCATTCAGAAAAAGGATATCCTCAGTATTTCGGTCAGCAGCCGCAGTATGGAGGCTACGGCCGTTATGAATGCGCCTAACCTGCCCATTACCTCTGCCATATCCTCAAATAATAATACGCCACAAACCGCTGGCTATCTGGTAGCAGAAGACGGAACAATCAAATTTCCTTTTTTGGGAAATATACCTGCATCCGGACTTACCCAAAACCAACTTGAGAAAAATATTACCCAATCACTTATCGACAAAAAATTATTATACGATCCGATCGTGACCACCCGTTTCCTGAACTTCAGGGTTACGGTGCTTGGTGAGGTCAACCGCCCGGGAGTGGTTTACGCTCCGAGTGAACAAATCAGTGTACTGGAAGCCATTGGCCAGGCCGGAGATCTGACCATCTACGGACTACGCAATAATGTCATCCTCATCAGACAGGAAGGTGCCGACAAAGTAGTGAAGCGGCTGGATCTGACTTCGTCAAGAATCTTACAGTCGCCTTATTTTTTCCTTAAATCGAATGACATCATTTATGTTGAACCGGGCAAAGCCAAGGTTGCAAGTACGGATTATGTGAGGCAGTCATTGCCTCTATATTTTAGTGGTGCCACGGTATTAATCGTGCTACTAAACTTTCTCCTAAAATAATTTTCAGATGAAACAGACCCCACATTCTGAAACGGATTATTCGGAAGAGTCTTCTTTGGGAGATGTGCTTTATAAGTACCTACGATTCTGGCCGCTTTTTCTTTTTTTAATGGTAGTCGGTCTGTCCTTAGCCTGGCTTTATATGCGTTATACACCGCGCGTTTACCAAACCAAAGCCAGCATTCTGATTAAAGATGCACAAAACAATTCATCCAACGATGTACTGGATGCGTTTAACATGTTCAGCACAAAAAAAACGGTAGAAAATGAAGTGGAGATCCTGAAATCAAGCGCACTGATGAAGGAGGTGGTAACCGAGCTGGGGCTCTATGCTTCGGTCATGACAGACGGTAGAATCATGTCGCAATCAGCTTATCTGAATTCGCCGGTTATGATTATTGCACGCAATCCGGAGTCGATAAAAAAGGCCACGAAAATAAATTTCACCTTTAATCCCATTGACCAGACCATACGATCAGGCAAGGAAACCTGGGAACTCAATAAATTTGTACAAACGGATTATGGAACGATAAAGTTTGTTCCCAACTCAAACTACCGTCCAGGACGCTCTACCAACGGAAATCACG
>JBIQMB010000669.1:0-1808 GCA_044463745.1 Chitinophagaceae bacterium
TGAGGTGATGACCAGAGGAACCTTTGCCAACGTCAGAATTAAAAACAAACTGGCAACCAAAGAAGGCGGCTTTACTACATACCTGCCCAGCGGCGAAGAAATGACGGTATATGATGCAGCTGTAAAATATAAAGAAAGTAACACCCCGCTGATTGTGCTGGCCGGGAAAGAATACGGAAGCGGCTCATCCAGAGACTGGGCTGCCAAAGGTACTTTCCTTCTGGGCGTGAAAGCTGTGATTGCAGAAAGCTACGAGCGTATCCACAGAAGCAATCTGGTGGGTATGGGCGTTCTGCCGCTTCAGTTTAAGGAAGGGGAAGGCGCCTCTACCTACGGCTTAACCGGCAGGGAGACATTTTCCATTACCGGCCTGTCTGATAATCTGACTCCGCTTAAACTGGTGCATGTGACCGCAAAAAGAGATGATGGCAGCGAAGTGAAGTTTGATGTGGTAGCCAGGGTAGATAGCCAGATAGAGATCGCTTATTACCAAAATGGTGGTATTCTGCAGTATGTACTCAGGCAGTTTCTGAAAGGGAAACACTAATTTTTTTTAATTATAAATATTTAGAACATGAATCAAGAACATCCGGTATTTCCTCAAGCAACCGTTGAGGATGCAAAAATGAGAGCAGATCTGGCTCCCGACATCATTGATGCCTGGAGAAATTTCAGCCGGACTGTTTTCAAAGAAGGAGCATTACCCGAAAAAACAAAGCAATTGATAGCGGTGGCGGTGGCCCACGTTACACAGTGCCCGTATTGCATCCGTTCGCATACCAAACAAGCATTGCAAAAAGGTGCCTCGCAAAACGAAATTATGGAGGCGGTATGGGTGGCGGCAGAGATGAGAGCCGGTGCGGGATATACGCATTCCATCATCGCAATGGATGAGATGAATAAAGGAGCTAAATCGGGTAAATAAATTATCAATCAATAAAAATAATCATTCAATGAATCCTTTAGTAGAATTATCCAAACTGGGTCAAAGTATCTGGCTTGATTTTTTTGATCGCGAGATTATGAACAGTGGCAAATTGCAAAAGCTGATAGATGAAGACAAGTTAGCCGGCATCACCAGTAATCCCTCCATCTTCGAGAAAGCGATTTTGAGCGGATCGGATTATGACGAGGATGTACAAAAATTTGCTGAAAAAGGACTGAGTCCGGAAGACATATTTTTCAAATTTGCCGTAAAAGATATTCAGCGCGCAGCCGATATTTTAAAACCGGTGTATGATGCAGCCAACGGCACCGATGGCTTTGTAAGCCTTGAAGTTTCACCTTTCCTGGCTAATGACGAAGAAGGAACCGTTAAACAAGCCATTACGCTCTGGAATGAGGTGAATCGTAAAAATGTGATGATTAAAATTCCGGGTACACCCGAAGGGCTAAACGCCATCCGAAGGGCGACCGCCGCAGGCGTGAATGTCAACATCACGCTGTTATTTGGATTAGACAGATACAGAGCGGTTACAGATGCCTACCTGAGCGGACTGGAAGAACGTGTGAAAGAAGGTAAACCCATAGACCATATTAAATCGGTAGCCAGCTTCTTCCTGAGTCGGATCGACGTTTTGCTGGATCCTCAATTAAAAGAAAAAGGGCTTAATGATTTGCAGGGAGAGATAGCCATCTGCAGTGCTAAAATGGCCTATCAGATTTACCATGAAGTTTTCTCCGGCGATCGTTATAAAAAACTGGAAGAGAAAGGTGCTCATAAACAAAAAGTTTTGTGGGCAAGTACCAGTACCAAGAATCCGGAGTACAGCGATGTAAAATATGTAGAAGCACTGATTGGTGACAAT
>JBIQMB010000670.1:0-1806 GCA_044463745.1 Chitinophagaceae bacterium
TGCGTGAAACATTCTTTATGAGCGTGAAAAAGATAGCCCGGTAGCGCTGTACGCTAATCCGTCGCGCGGACTGGAGCCGGCCGACGGAGTTTCATCCGGTCTTCACGCTAAGCTATCGCATTGCGGGTGAGCAAGCGGCAAGCCCCAAAGAACTATTCGCAATAATTCCCTATTACCTACTACTCATTAAAAAATCGCTTGATGATGCGCAAATGATGGGTCCGTTCTTTTGTCTCCTGATTGATGATGCCTTCGCTGTCTATTTTATCCAGCCTGACCTTGGCAGAAGAGTGAACAATTTCATTTGAATTTAATAATATTCCCACGTGCACGATTTTTCCTTCAGCATTATCGAAAAATGCCACATCACCGCATTTGGCACTTTGTAAAAAATCAATCGTTTCACCAAAGCCCGCCTGATAGGCCGAATCGCGCGGCAGCTTGATGTTGAACAACTTCATAACTGTCTGAACAAATCCACTGCAGTCGATACCAAAAACGGATTTCCCTCCCCATAGATAAGGTGTATTCAGGAACCGGTAGATGGTTTGCTTAAAAAATTTTTCGCTAAACTCTGCCTCCTCGGTGTTCCACATTTTCCCTTTAAACTTAACTGTATTTTTATTCCATGGCGTGATGCCGGCACCAAATGCCGAGAGGCTGCACCCGATGGGGATATACATTTTATATCCGTTAAAATCGATCTCATTGACCCATTCTCCCGTAAGCAGATGATCCGGCTTGTTGTATTTATGTTCATCGATGGTAATGGATTGTCCTTTCTGAATCCAACCCTCATAATCATCATATTTCGATTTTACCCTCAACCATCCTTCCTGATTCTGATCCAACAATGTAACCTTTTCCCCAAACAATAACTGAGATACCATTTCACTCTTGTGAGAAGATTCTAAACGCATCGGTGCTACCGGTACGCTACAAACCCTGAATTCCATATTTTAGATTGCTGTTTGCAGCAAATGTAGTATGGAATTTGTTTAATTTGTCATCTTTATAGAGAGATTAGATAAAATTAAAGACTATTGCGGTAAATTTTTTGATTTGAGTGAAGACAACAATGCATATTTAACTGATGAAGATCTGCTAAAAAGATTTTACCGGGATCATGATAACCGATGGCTCGGGATATTGCTGCCGCGGTATTCCTTACTGCTTTTTGGTGTATGCATGAAGTACCTTAAAAATGAAGAAGATGCCAGGGATGCGGTGCAGCAAGTGTTTCTGAAAGTGATTGATCAGCTTGCCAATTACGAAGTGGCCAACTTTAAAAGCTGGCTTTATATGGTGGCTAAAAATCATTGCCTGATGAAGTTGAGGGATAAAAAGCATCACAATGTGGAATGGAACGAAACCATCAATCCGGCTGAGGAAGGATACGAATTGAAGGAAAGTAAATTACAAAAGGAAGAATTATATAATCGCCTGTACGAAAGTTTAAAAAAATTAAAACCCGAGCAGCAACAATGTATTCAGTATTTTTATCTGGAAAAAAAGAGTTATGCAGAGATAGCTGAACTGACCGGGTTTACTTTGTTGCAGGTGAAAAGTCATTTACAGAATGGCCGTCGTAAACTGGAGATATTGATGGAAGAACAAAAATCATAAATGCATTAGCACCCATGGCAGATGAATTAAAAGAAATATTTGATCGAGAGGATGTAAGCAAAGAGATGTTGCTGAAATATCTGAAGGGCGAACTGCCTCCTGCCGAGCAGTACGAGGTGGAGAAGGCCATGGTTGATTCTGATTTGCTGAATGATGCGGTAGAAGGATTGCAAAGCGTTT
>JBIQMB010000671.1:0-1806 GCA_044463745.1 Chitinophagaceae bacterium
GAAAGTCGTCAAACCCTGCAGCACCTGCCCAGTTGCCATTCACATCATATACAGGTACTGTAGGAGGCATGATGAGTGATGGATAAATCTCTTCTCTATCGCGCAATTTCAGATAAGTGAGTGTAAATGTTTGGCCTATTTTCAACCTGTCCTTTATCAAGGTATAATCGTTATTTGCCCGAAGTGAAAATTTCTTAAACGAGGTATTGATTTGCGTTCCTACCGCATTGTAGTAACCGAAAGAGAAAAAGCTTCTAGATCTCTCTGTACCACTCGATATGGACAACTGATGATTGGTTTTAATACCCGTTTGCAAAATCTGATCAGGCCAGTTGATATCGGTTGTTGGTACCTTATGATCCGGATCAAGGTATTCTGTCAAACTGATGTCATCCAAAATGGCCAGTCCGTTCGCATTTCTGTGCCATACAAAATTATATGCATGGCTTGGAAGAGCCGGTTCTAATGCGGTGCCATACGCCTGTTCATCATAAGCAGCCGCCCTGAATGCCATAATGCCATATCCTCTTGCATCCATGAGCGTAGGTCTGTTAACCAATTTTTCAGCACCAATGCTTCCATCATAAGATACCACCGGCTGGCCTCGTTTTCCCATTTTTGTTTCAATGAGAATCACACCACCCGAAGCTCTTGCTCCATAGATACTGGCTGAAGCGGCATCTTTTAATATCTGAATGGAAGCGATGTCGTGGGCATTGATGTCATTCAGATTCAATCCTTCAAGTGGCATTCCGTCTAATACAATAAGTGGTCTTACTCCTCCCGAAAGCGAGGTGATACCCCTTATCTGGATACCGATTTGCTCGGTCGGGTTTCCCCCATTGGTAGAGATAAATACGCCGGATAATTTGCCTTGAAGCGATTTCAACGCATTGCTACCGGGGTTCTTAGCAATGTCGGCAGCGGTAGCAAGAGAAATAGCACCGGTCACATCCTTCTTTTGTTGGGTCATGTAACCGATATTTATTTCCTCAAGCATTGCGTTTGCATCCTGCAAAGAGATATTAACGGTTGAAGGAGCACTTACCGCCCGCTCAACTGTTATCATACCCGCATACGAAATAATTAATACGCCTCTATCGGAACCAAGGGTAATACTAAATTCCCCTTTGTCATTGGTCATGGTTCCAGTATTTGTGCCCTTGACCTGAACAGATGCGCCTGCGAGTGGTTCATTGGTATCTTCTGAAATAACCTTACCCTGCACCACCCTGTCCTGACAGAAAGCGGTACCCGGAAAAATCATTAATAAAAAGATGATCAATGAAAGCAGGCTTTTTAAGCTGTGTGTTTTTTTAAACATAAAATGTAGTCTCATAAGCCTCATTTTTATTTGTGAAAAAATTTGAAAAGTGATATTTTAAACGATTAAGCAAAATTTTATAAAAAAACATTATTTCAAAATTAGGTAAATATTAACGAACTAAAAATTATTTTTCCCTTATATCATTTATTTACTTTCAGGTGTTCAAAAGTGCCTGAAACTATTTCTAAAATATCCGGTCCATCCGCAGATTCTTTCCACTTCATCTTGACAATGGCCGTTCTCCGCGGTACTTTTTTTGAACTCTCCTTTGTATTGTGCGTATGAAATACATAAACCATATTTCCCGCATTATCGGTATATAAACTTCCATCTTTTTTCATGACCAGATCACCGTGTCCCGTGCCAGCCCAGTTTATTTGATTGATGCTTAAAATAGGATTTCCTTCATACTTTTTCCACGGACCATTTATATCCTCACTTGTGGCATATCCAACAGCATAATTTGGATTTTCAAAATG
>JBIQMB010000672.1:0-1803 GCA_044463745.1 Chitinophagaceae bacterium
CAATCTGTTTTTGGAGTTCAAGCCCATTACATCACTGGTTTTACGATCAGAATTCGGTGTGCAGTTTTCTAATTCTGAAACCTTTACACGGAGAGTAAAACGACCTAGTGGATTGGGTAACGATGGACTCCAGACGAATACAGGAAATAAAAAATTTGTCATTAATAACACTGCCAATTTTATTAAAACTTTTCAAAAGCACTATGTCAATGCTATGATAGGGCAGAGTTATGAACAATCGGTTGAAAGCAAGGCCGGAATTGGTGGGTATAATTTCTTTTCGGATGATATAAAAAGTATTGCTGCAGCCGGGAATAAATATGTCCTCAGCGGTATCAGACAAAAGTGGGCTATGGTTTCTTATTTCTCAAGATTCAATTACGAGTTTAATCGCAAATACCTTGCAGGTATAACTTACAGAGTGGATGGCTCATCTCGTTTTAGTCGAAATAACCGGTATCTCGGTTTCCCGTCTTTTTCAGCGGGATGGAGAATTTCTGAAGAAGATTTCATGAAGAATGTTAGGTGGGTTTCACAATTGAAGCTAAGAGGAAGCGTTGGTTTCTCCGGCAATAACAGTGCGACATCTTATTATGGAAGTCTGGGGCAATATGTAATAAACTCAAACAATCTGAGCTATGCCGGTGTTCAAATACTTCAGATGTCGCAGCCGGAAAACCCCAATTTGAAATGGGAAAAAACCGGTTCGTACGACATTGGTCTGGATGCAACATTATGGGGCAACCGCATTGAGGTTACACTGGATTATTATCAACGCAGAATCAGAGATATGATCCTCAGTTCAGCAATTCCACTCTATCAGGGGTGGACTATTCAACCGCAGAATATTGGTGATATGGTGAATAAAGGCGCGGAGCTGTTTGTGAGAGCAAGCCTGATCCGAAAAAAAGATTTTGAATGGTCGGCAAATATGAATATTTCTACCAATTCAAACAAAATACTCAAATTGAATTTTGAGGGGGAGGAAGTTGGGTTAGCTAATGATGCGTATAAATATATGAAGGCAGGTGAACCAGCGGGTCAGTTTTATTTATACGATTGGGTAATGGTAGATCCGCAAACAGGTAATCCTTTGTGGAATGATGGAAAAGGTGCTCTATCCTTTGTACCCCCGGCCTCTTTATTTGCCGTCGTGGACAATGTAAATGACTTCCGGAAGCCTTATGGCACCTCGCTTCCTGACATTTTTGGAGGTATGGGGCACACCTTGACCTACAAAAACTGGGAGCTGGATGTCTTTGCCTCCTTTGCAGCAGGTTCAAGAATGATCAACGGATCCTTGGCCACTCTTCTTACCTACTCTACCGAGGATGCCAATAACCTGAGCACACGAATACTCGACAGGTGGCTTGTGCCGGGTCATCAAACTGATATACCAAGGCTTGTAAATGCATCGATCACCAAGCCTCAAAATAGTGCCTCGGGAGTTACAGATTATACTACAAGTCGTACAAACAAACGCTTCCTCGAAAACTCATCTTACCTGCGTTTGCGTACCATCACGCTTTCGTATGATATGGATGTTAACAGACTAAAGCAATTAACATCAGGCATAGTGAGTAGTTTGCGCATTTTTGTCAGAGGTACCAATCTCTTTACGCTTACTAATTATACTGGTCTTGATCCGGAAGTAAGCAACTTTGGTTCTTCGGCCATTCAGTCTGGTTACGATGAATTGACGATGCCGCAAAATAAATTAATTCAGTTCGGAATAAATGTAGCACTATGATGAAGAAGCGGAATTTATTGTTACTTCTTTTGCTGGCTTTAACAGCCTGCAAT
>JBIQMB010000673.1:0-1796 GCA_044463745.1 Chitinophagaceae bacterium
AGCAGGGTTCGCCACATCCTTCTCCATTTCAGCTCGCTGCCTGTGATGTACCCCTTCTCAAATCTTTTCCATAAGGATGCATTATGCAATTCATAGGTATCATAAAAACCCTGAAAAGAGTCAATGGCTTTTGCCTTTAGTCCAAACTCCATGTATATCTGCAAAAGACATTCACGGGCGTTGCTGTCAAAGTCCCAAAGCGTATGGTCTAAATCAAAAAAAAGATGCTGATACTTCAAAATGAGAACTAAATTTTACATTTGGCTACAACAAAAACGCAAAAATATTTATGAATATTGTTATAACCGGAGGTAGCAAAGGTATTGGAAAAGCGATAGCTGAAAGATTCGCTGCGGCAAATCATAACATTTTTGTAGCGGCACGCACGGAAGATACACTCAGGAAGACATGCGAAGAGATAAGCAAAAAGTACCCTGCATCTTCCATTAGTTATTTGCCGGCTGACCTGAGTTGGGAACATGGTATCAATCAATTCGCTGATTGGATTAACAAGCAGATAGTACCGGATGTGCTGGTTAACAATGCGGGCACTTTTCTGCCGGGCAGCATCTACGATGAGCCACAGGGAACGCTTGAACAAATGATTCAAACCAATCTCTACAGTGCCTATCATCTTACGCGTAAACTATTGCCGGGCATGATGGATCAGAAGAAAGGACACATCATCAATATATGTAGCATAGCATCACTGAATGCTTACGCCAATGGCGGCTCGTACAGCATCAGTAAATATGCTCTGATGGGTTTTAGTAAAAACCTGCGCGAAGAAATGAAGCCCTTTAACATCCTGGTTAGCAGCCTGTATCCGGGAGCTGTTTATACCGATTCATGGAAACAAAGCGGACTGCCCGAGTCGCGTTTTATTCCGGTAGAAGATGTGGCCACGCTGGCCTATACAATGGCTACCCTTTCGGAAAGAAGCTGTGTAGAAGATTTGATTATCAGACCCATGCAGGGCGATATCTGACGCGGATAATCTCGTCTTTATGTTTCATTAAAGTTCATTTCGTTTAACCTTTTATTTTACATAATCACTCTACATTTGTAATCAAACAGAATTAGGGTACAATGATTCCATTTCTACACAAAATTTATTGGAGAAATATCAGCCAGATTTTTGTTTTTCTGTTGTTCTTTTCTCAATCATCCATCGGCCAGGTTAAGTTCACGGCATCTGCCAACGAAACTACCATTGGCAGGAACGATGTGGTGGAAGTCAGATTCAAAATCGAGAATGCTCAATCAGTGGCGGGCATCAACCCTCCTTCTTTTCAAAACTTTACAGTAGTAAGCGGCCCAAATCACGAATCATCCACCTCATACATTAATGGACAAAGCAGTTCGTACGTTGTCCTTTCCTATATTCTGAAACCTCATAAACCGGGTAAATTTTCGATTGCCCCTGCTACAGCCGTAGCTAACGGACAGGATTTCAAGAGCAATCGTTTAACCATTACAGTACTTGACCAGCCAACCATTGCATCCGCGCAGAAGAAGCCAAAGAGCTCCTCTCCTTTTTCAGGATTCGGGAAAGCAGACGAGCCATCAAGTCGGGCAATCAATGAAGATTATACACTGAAACCCGGTGAAAATGCAAAGGAAAAGATCAGGAAAAATTTATTCGTAAAGCTGGAAGCCAATAAAACGAATTGTTACGTAGGTGAGCCCGTGGTTGTCAGTTTTAAATTATACACGCGGCTCCTGTCAAAAACAAATATCATAGATGCTCCCTCCTTCAATGGTTTTTCGGTTTCGGAAATGGATGTAAATGAAAA
>JBIQMB010000674.1:0-1786 GCA_044463745.1 Chitinophagaceae bacterium
AGAATCATAAAAAACAGGGTGATTTTAAAGTGCCAACATTAAAAAATATAAGAACATTATCTCAGGAAGAACTCACCAACTGGTTTCTAAATAAAGGTGAAAAAAAATATAGGGCCACCCAGGTATGGGAATGGATATGGAAGAAGCACGCCCATGATCTGGATGACATGACCAACATCAGTAAGGATCTTCGTGATCAACTGAAAGCTGAGTTCACCCTTCCTGCATTATCTTTATACACGGCTCAGTACAGTGAAGACGGTACGGTAAAAGCTGGCTTTAAGACTTCGGACGGTAACCTCATGGAGGGTGTACTCATACCTGCGGATGACGGAAGACAAACGGCCTGTGTTAGTTCGCAGGTGGGATGCAGCCTTAACTGTCAGTTTTGCGCCACAGGGTTTCTGGAAAGAAAACGCAATCTTAATTTCGATGAAATATATGATCAGGCCGTGTGGCTCAATGATCTTGCTCTGAAAAATTATGGTAAGAAACTCAGCAACATCGTTTACATGGGCATGGGAGAACCTTTGCTGAATTATAAAAATGTTTTAAAATCGATAGAGCGTATTACCGCCAATGACGGACTGGCCATGAGCCCGCGACGTATTACGGTTTCTACTTCAGGAATCGCCAAAATGATAAAACAGTTGGGCGACGATCAGGTGCGTTTTCATCTGGCACTATCGCTCCATGCGCCTACCAATGAAAAACGTACCCGCATTATGCCCTTCAATGCCAAAGACCCGATCGAAAAGCTGGAAGAGGCATTGAATTATTTTTATGCCAAAACTAAAAACGATATCACTTTTGAGTATATACTTTTCAAAAACTTTAATGACTCGCTAAAGGATGCAGATGAGCTGGTAAAGATTTGCCGGCGGGTGCCGGTCAGACTGGTGAATGTGATTGAATACAATCCGATAGACCAGGCCGATTTTCAAAAACCGGACCGGGATACCATACAACGATTTATGGATTACCTGGCATCCCATCGGGTGAATACCAGATTACGTCTGAGTCGCGGAAAAGATATCGACGCAGCCTGTGGCCAGTTGGCCAATAAGGGCATGAAGGAAGAGGGGATTGCCGGATAATATTTAATCTCACCGCCGAAATGTAAAGATCTGGTTTTCTGATTTGGAAAAACTCATGAAGGATTGATTACATTTGTTTTCAGCATTTTTTTTAAATCACAAAAATCAGTTCATGGCAAGTTTGTTTCTCCGACGGATATCAGCATTTATTATCGACCTGATCTTAATATTACTTTATGCAGGTTTTCTGTATCTGATTACGATTTTGTTTTTCTCAGATTTCGTAAATAGCCAAACGAACCAGAGTCCTGTAAGGATGCAGATTATCGGATTTATCACTCTTACGCTCCCTGTATTTCTATACGCTTACCTGACAGAAAAAGGCAGTCGTAAAGCTACAATTGGAAAGAGGAGAATGAATCTGAAAGTGGTAGCAGCCAATCCACTTAAACCTCGCAGGATTTTTCTTCGAAATTTACTAAAGTATCTTCCCTGGGAAATGGCCCATACAGGTGTACACTGGCTTTTTTTCTACGAGAATGACAAGGCCGATTTACCCATTTGGGTATGGATGATGTTAGCAGTGCCCCAGGTCATTGTTCTGCTTTATTTTATTACAATTGTAATTTATAAAGGGGAGAGTTCATTTTACGACCGGCTGGCCAATACCATAATAGTTCAGGAAGATGTCCCTTCCGAATATTAGTCAATAACACACTTGCATTATTACTTAACACGAAAAATTCACC
>JBIQMB010000675.1:0-1747 GCA_044463745.1 Chitinophagaceae bacterium
TACCAATGACGCATATCGATTTTTGATCGATCCGGCCGTCATTACGCATTCGTTTTTCGCTAGAAATAAACCAGCACCAATGACGGAAAAATCTCAGACTGTATTCCAATACTAATTTGTCAGGTTATTCCTACGCTCAATCTGTCAGGCTTTTGCACCCACAAAGACCTATACGCAACCTCATATGTTATTGCCTCACTCAACCTGTCAGGTTTTTGCCATCGCACTAATAGCCTACCCACAACCTTACAGGTTGTTGCCTTCTAAATATCACAGCTTCACCAACGCTGAATTGATTACCTTGCGGATGGATTAAATGACTGATTGAATGCAAAAGGTTTATATCGTAGATGCGGCCCGCACGGCTGTTGGAAGGTATGGCGGAGCGCTTAGTACCATCCGACCGGATGATTTATTGGCAGAGGTTATCAAAGGAATAATTAAACGAAATCCGAACATCAATGTAAACGAAATTGAGGATGTGATAACCGGATGTGCAAACCAGGCGGGAGAAGATAATCGAAATGTAGCTCGGATGGCTCTTTTATTAGCCGGGCTACCGGTAACCGTTGCCGGTAATACAGTCAACAGGCTTTGTGCAAGTGGACTTCAATCGGTGATGGACGCTGCAAGAGCCATTTATCACGGCGATGGAGGTATTTATCTGGCAGGTGGGGTGGAGAGTATGTCGCGCGCTCCTTATGTGATGAATAAAGCCGATGCAGCTTTCAGTCGCTCCCCCGAAGTTTATGATACCACCATTGGATGGCGATTTAAAAATAAAAAATTAGCCGAAATGTATTTTCCTTATTCAATGGGTGAAACAGCAGAGAATGTAGCACGACAGTGGAATATCAGCCGTGAAAAACAAGATGAATTTGCTCTGAAAAGCCAGGAAAAATATTGGGAGGCTTTGCGTGCAGAAAAATGGAAAGATGAAATTATTCCGATAGAGGTGCCGCAGTCCAAAGGCGAGAAAATGATTTTTGATAAAGACGAGCATCCGCGAAAAACTTCGATAGAAAAATTATCTGCACTGAAACCTGCGTTCGAAAAAGATGGAACGGTTACCGCAGGCAATGCCAGTGGTATTAATGACGGAGCAGCAATGCTTTTGCTGGTCAACGAAACAACGCTAAAAAAATATAACCTTAAGCCCATGGCCTCTGTCAAAAGTATGGCGGTAGCAGGGGTTGACCCTTCCATCATGGGCATCGGTCCCGTTCCGGCCACACGCAAGGCCCTAAGCCGTGCCGGCCTTGATATTGCTGATCTCGGATTGGTAGAACTAAACGAAGCATTTGCATCTCAATCACTCGCATGCATACACGATCTTGGATTGGATGAATCCATCGTTAATGTGAATGGTGGTTCCATTGCTATTGGTCATCCTCTGGGTTGTAGTGGTGCCAGAATTGCTACAACACTGCTGCATGAAATGAAGAGAAGAAAAGTAATATATGGACTGGCCACCATGTGTATCGGAGTAGGGCAGGGGGCTGCCATGATTTTTGAAAATGAAGATAAGAGCTAAGAAAAGAACGAAGCAATCCTGCTCAATCCATTTTTCTGATTTCTCGTCTCACGATGGCATTGTTAGCATAAAATGTAAGTAACAGAAACGACAGGGACGTTATCCAAACCGCTATATGTAAGATCGGGCTTACCAGTTCATTTGCAAAACTCAATCTTGAAAAAAAGTATTGGAACAATGATGCGAGGCCGATAGAAATCAAAATAATAATGG
>JBIQMB010000676.1:0-1745 GCA_044463745.1 Chitinophagaceae bacterium
AGTATTTCTTTACAAAAATGTTTTGTTAAATAAAATTAATGCTGTAGTATTGTTTTTGAAATGCCGAAGATGAAGTTGAAGAATTGCTCCACGGATAAAATTGAATGTGAAAGTTTATTTGACCATATTATTCGTTTTCTTTTTGACGGGTACAAGCGTTGGTCAGACTTTTCATTCCAACAAATGGCCGGCTATATCTGAACGGGACACAACCTTCCCCGGCAAGCAATCGGATTCAATAATTACGAGAAGTAAGATGCTTGTAGCCGATGCCGGTTCAATGGTTTTTCATGAATTCATGGACATCAAAACGTACAGTGCTTCCTTGAAGGGAGTGATCAGAACTGTCTCTCCGGTATCTGCTTCCTCCTTTCACAATAATGTGCTGAGGTTAAACAACCTGAATCTGGTTTCAGCCTTGAACATACAACCGGTTTCATTTTATGGTGCAGGCAATGATGTTAATTTATTCCTATCCGGAGCAGGTGACTTGTCTGTTTTCAACATTCCAATAAATCTATCCTACCATTCCCAATCCGGTCTGCAGTATAACAGTACTCAGGCAGGAAATCTGGCTGCATGGTTAAACAAAGACCACTTGCTGGCACAAATGAAAGAAAGGCTAAAAGGTAAAGTAAATCCTGAAGAATTATTTGCATCGGCTTTACAAAAATTGTATGATAAACGGGATGAAGCCCTTGATATTATCAAAGGTGATATGATTGAAATATTAAGCTCCAATTCACCCATAACATCTGATTTGAGTAACAGAATCAATTTTGAAAATGTTTCGCGGTTGGGAATAGATCAGGTGCTTCATAATATAGCCGATGAAAGCAGGCAACGATTAAGAGATATGAAACCAGGGATGTTGGACAATGCCGGAGTTGCCGATTCGCTTGCTCCTATGCAAAATGAAATTGATCACCTGTATGCAGAAGTAGAATCGCTTGAAGAAAAAATGAGCATACTCAAAACTAAATGGTTTAATACCGGCGTATTTCAGACTATAAATTCATTTGAAAGGGAGAAAGAGACTGTGATAAAAGGATTATTAAGTGATCCGCAGAATATCGCTAAGATTGCAGCCCAAAAATTAAATCTGCCGTTTATACAAAAACTTTTATTGAGTTTAAACCGTTTCAATCTGGGAGCTTCAGGTATAGACCAGGGAACATTCGGCATAAAGCAAGGTTTACTTAACGGAATTAATATGGAGGTATTCAAAGGTGACAAATTTTTTCAGCCCCTGGCTGGTGTTCTTTCTTCTGTGTCCAACATTGCCGAAATGAATTATTCAAATTTTGGTGAACTCCCTGATATTAGAGCTACCAGTATCCGCATGGGCAAAGGTGACTTAAAAAACGGCATGTCAGCGATGTCAGTTTCTGTTTTCCAGGAAGCCCTGGGCAGTAATCAGGTTTTTTCCAAAAGTCGTGTCGGTCAATTATCTAAAAATCTCGTCGTATCATTTAGTAAGAGTGTGAGGGTTATGAATTCAAATTATCTTTTGGCAGAATTTTCCAAATCTTCAATGTTGTATAATCCTCAGTCAGCTATGGGCTCAGGCGGTATGAAGAGTTTGTTTGAATCAGGTAATTTTTTTGAAAATATGGGGCTGAGTGTTGATGTGCAAAGTGATTACGAAAAACTGGCATTAAGTAACAGGGTTATTGTACGCTATACCGGAAAGGAATTCAGGAATGCGGGTGACTATAATCTTTCCAGTGGCTCAAAAGAACTTT
>JBIQMB010000677.1:0-1743 GCA_044463745.1 Chitinophagaceae bacterium
AGTATATTATTTTTCACAAAAAAATCTAAGAATCGTACAGAAAAGTGATGTTCTATATCAGTATTGCCAGGATTAACCTGACAAATTTACTATGAAACATCACTTTTTTAGAAAATATTGTACAATAAATTCAATTATCTTTCGTATCATTGTTGTCAGGTTTGACCTGACATTCTTACTATGAAAAATAAATATATTTCAACTCAATCAAATGAGCTTCTTTCCTATTTTAATAGACTGAATAGAGCTTGCTTTGATTATTCTTTGGCGTATAGAGCCCTGCCAACTTCTAAGCCAACTGCAGTTAGAGAACTGCTAAGCGATATGACAAAACGGGGATTGTTAATGCGATTAAAAGATGGTGTTTATTACATAATACCTTATGAACAAGATTCAGAAAGTTTTATGCCCGATTGGCATTTGATAGCAGAACACCTGGTGAATGATGCTAAACATTATATCGGATATTATTCGGCCTTGCAAATTCATGACCTCATTACGCAGCCCTCGCTCAAAGAGCAAATTGTTGTATCCCAACAAATACGTCCCTCAGAAATAAAAATCAAAGAAGTTTCTTTTCAATTCATCTATCACAATGAGAAACACTTCTTCGGGGCAAAGAAAATTTGGATTGACAGTTATAATAAAGTCATGTGTTCGGACCTTGAAAAGACTTTTATTGATTGTCTGTTCAAACCGGATTATGCTGGTGGAATTGTTGAAATTGCGAAAGCTATCGATGCTTCTAAAGACAAAATAAAATACGATAAACTTCTTGAATATGCCAAAAAATTCGATTCGCAGGCTGTAATAAAACGGTTGGGATTTCTGTTAGAGACATTGGACATCGATACACAAATAATTAATGAATTGCAAGAGATAAAAACAGCTTCGTATGTGGTGCTTGATACGGAATTGCCTAAAACAGGAAAATATATAAGCCGTTGGAGTATTCAACAAAATTTAGAAATGGATACCATTAAATCTGCGATTTACACATGATTAAACCCGGAGAAATACAACAAAAGGCAAATGTAATTGGTGTTCGTGACCAGCAGGTTGAAAAGGATTACATTCTTTCATGGATTTTGCTTGGCATTTCTAAACATGAGCAACTTTCAAAAACAATCGTTTTTAAAGGCGGAACAGTTTTAAAGAAAGTCTATTTTGAGGATTATCGTTTTTCTGAGGACTTAGATTTTACATTACCTGGTGCTGAAATATCTAACCAAAAAATTTTCTCATGGTTTAAAGAAGTATTTGAATTCGTAAAAGATGAAGCCAATATTCCGCTTGGGATCCTTGACAACAACGAACATGTAGATGGAGGTGTCAATTTTTATATTAGCTATACCGGCCCACTTGGCGGACAAGGGAGTAATAAAAAAGTAAAAGTAGATATTTCGCGTAGTGAACAAATGGTTTTTAAACCGGTGATGAATGGTATATTTATTGGCTATTCCGATTTGGAAGAACACCAACTTTTATGTTATTCATTAGAGGAGGTATTGGTAGAGAAATTGCGTTCGGTGATGCAGCGAATGCAAGCAAGGGATTTTTACGACATCTGGTATTTGATGGTGGAGCATGGAATGGAGGCAGAATATTATGTAAATGAATTTGAGGCCAAATGCAAAAGCAAAGATTTGGTTCACACTGATTTTATGAAAAAATTGGATGAAAGATTACCGCAGTACAGAGCCAGGTGGAAAAGCTCTCTGAGCGATCAAATAAAAGAACTGC
>JBIQMB010000678.1:0-1738 GCA_044463745.1 Chitinophagaceae bacterium
CTTTATCAACGACATTTCTACAGAAGATTTTAACAATGGCGAATATGCCGGAAACAATATGAAGGGGCCGGGCTTTTACAAGTATATGTTTAGCCCCAATAGCGAAACCGTAATGAGTACGCCTGATGCATTGAAAGAAGCCAATATCGGCGTAGCATTGTATTTCAAACCGGGATATGCACTTACTTTACTGAGGAATGAGATACTGGGGCACGACCGTTTCGATTATGCCTTCAGGCTTTATACCAAAACATGGGCATACAAACATCCCATGCCTGACGATTTTTTCAGGATGATGGAAAATGCGGCCGGTGAAGACCTGGGATGGTTCTGGAGAGGCATGTTTAAGTATAACTGGAAACTGGATCAGGCTCTTACCAATGTATCTTATGTAAGAAACGACCCGGCCAATGGTGCGCTCGTAACCATTAAAAATCTGGGTAAAATGGTGATGCCCATCTACCTACAATACACTACCGAAAGCGGCAAAACCGGTATGGAAAAGATCCCTGTAGAAGTATGGCAAAACGGAGATACGTGGATACAGAAATTAAGAACCACCGAAAAACTTAAGTCTGTGGTTATTGATCCTGAATTCATTTTTCCGGATATAAACTTTGAAAATAACAGGTGGCAGGGATAAACCCCGCTTCCTCCACTTTTTTATATAACAGCCGGCCTTATCCCGGCTGTTTATGTTTTGTGAATCCTTTGGCGCTTTCCTATATTACCTTTACTTTTGCGCCCTTTATGAAACCTATCAGCGAAATCTTTAAAGATTTGGCAACGCCCCGCCACATTGTTATTACCTGCCATCAAAAGCCGGATGGCGATGCCATGGGCTCTATGCTTGGCCTGTACAACTTTTTGGTACAGTTGGGTCATCAGGTTACGCCCATTTCTCCAACTAACTGGGCCGATTTTTTGAACTGGATGCCGGGATGCGAATCTGTTATTGATTTTGATTCTTCGGGAGATGCGGCGCAAGCAAAAATCAAGGAAGCCGATTGGGTATTTTGTCTTGATTTTAATCACTTATCACGAACCAAAAACATGGAGCAGGTTCTGTCGGATTATACCGGCCACCGGATTCTGATCGACCATCATGAAAACCCAGCTATCGGGAGTTTTGATTATGGTATATGCAATCCTGCCAAAAGTTCAACCGCAGAAATGGTTTTCGATTTTATTCAGGAATCAGGCCACGATGCCTTGATTAATCAGGAAATTGCGCAATGTCTTTATGCCGGAGCGATGACCGATACCGGTTCATTTCGGTTCGACAGTACCACAGCCTCCGTTCATTTAATGGTAGCCCGCCTCATGCAAACCGGCTTTAACCACAGCAAAGTGCATGAAAACCTCTTTGATAATTTTCTTGAAAACCGATATCGATTTTTTGGGAATGCCTTGTTGAATCGGCTGGAGGTTTTTTATGAATACAATACAGCGCTGATTGTTATTCCGCAGAAGGACCTTTTCAAATATGAGATCAAAACCGGAGATACGGAAGGGCTTGTAAATTTCCCGCTTAGCATTAAAGGGATTAAGCTGGCGGCTCTTTTTATCGACCGCGGTGACGAGCGGAAAAGCTCTTTCAGAAGTAAAGGAGAATTTGACGTAAACACATTTGCCCGAAAATATTTTAACGGAGGAGGACACTTTAATGCTGCCGGTGGCAGAAATAAGGAACCTCTGGACGAAGTCATCAAACACTTCAAAAAAGCATTGGCTGAAA
>JBIQMB010000679.1:0-1725 GCA_044463745.1 Chitinophagaceae bacterium
AATCCCGCATCGTTCCCGAAGGAGGCTGATGTTACCTTTACCAAATTCATGCTGATGGGTTGAGCCCACTTTTTCGCTTCCTCAACAATTTCCGGAATACATCTTACTGCAGGCCCAAAAACGCCACCACCAAAAATTACCATCTCCGGATTGAGTAAACTTACAATATTGGCTAAGGCCATACCCCATGTTTCAATGCAATGTTGGATGACTTTCTGTGCCAGGGGATCATTGTTATGCCAGGCGGTGAATACGTCTTTTGCGTTTAATTTTTCACTTGCAATGGTCTTTAGTGGACCGCTGTAAGCAGGATATTCCTTGGTTTTTTCAAGGGCTAATCTTGCTATTCCTTCTCCCGAAGCGGTACTTTCAAAACATCCGCATGCCTTGTATTTTGGCTGATAGGGTTTATCTAATGCCATCCAGCCTATGGCCCCCGCGATATCATGGGCACCACTGATGATCTTGCCCCCGCTTATAATTCCTGCTCCGATACCCGTTCCTACAGCAATAAAGACGGCATCCTTGCACCCCCGTGCAGCGCCTTTTTCAACCTCTGCGGTTATGTAGCAGGATCGATCACTATGTATAACAATCGGAATATTGGGAGCGATTTGCATGACTTCTTTAAATAATGGAAATTTTTCCCATCCTGGGATATTCGGTGCCCATGCAGTGCCATCTTCCTTATCATAAATCCCCGGAACGGAAATGCCGATAGCTTTAATTTTTTCTCCACTTAATTCTTGAGAACGAATAATTTCGTAGATATTACCTGTAATTAACTGGCCTACCTGTGCGCCTTCTTTTCCTGCAATTATATTTTTTTCCTTCCTGATGAGTTCAATGTCATCCGTAAAAAGACCGGTGGCTAATTTTGTACCACCCAGGTCGGCAGCTATGATTGGCATGATTGGAAATAGGTTTTTAGATGATTCAGAAAAGATTTATAGAGTATTAAAGGTATTAATTTTGATAGTTATTTGTACTTTAAATGATGTATTCAGATAAACAAAATGATTTCGTAACCTAAAATTTGATTTATGGCAACATTTTTTAAAACCGTTCGTAAAACAGTTAAACATTGGTATATCCCCGGCATTGTAGGATTTGTCTTTGTGTTATTCGGGATTTACATTCTGGCTACTCCGCTCGAGTCTTATGCTGCATTAGCTTTTTTATTCAGTTTATCGTTTCTTTTTTCAGGTATTCTTGCCATTTGGTTCTCGGTCGATAACAGATTTGAACTGGAAGGCTGGGGATGGCATCTTGCCGGTGGACTATTTTTGTTTCTTATTGGGATTTTGTTGATAGCACAGCCCGCCATAGCCGCCGTTACACTTTCGCTATTTGTAGGTTTTACACTGTTGTTTCATTCTATTCAAGGCCTTGGCTTTGCCTTTGACCTGCGGAATTATGGAATATCCAAATGGGGATATCTTGCCCTGGCCAGCGTTTTGGGTATTTTGTTTTCAATTATTTTGATATTTAATCCGGTATTTACAGGTATTTCATTAGTGGCTATGACCTCTCTGGCCTTTGTTTTTTCGGGCGTTGCCAGCATCGTATTAAGCTATCATCTGATGAAATTAAAAAATACACCGCGAAAGATAAGGAAGGAGTTATTGGAAAAAATTGAGGATCTGAAGGAAGAATATTATGAAGCTATTCGAAAGAGAGATTGAAAAATTATCTCTTACATTTACAGCGAAAATAATTCCTGAC
>JBIQMB010000680.1:0-1704 GCA_044463745.1 Chitinophagaceae bacterium
GATCTCCAAAAACACTTAAAACAAATCCGGAAGCAGGGGCTGAAAACAGGGTTTGTTCCCACGATGGGCGCACTTCATCCGGGGCACCTTTCGCTTATAAAAGAATGTAACCGCCAAAATGACCGGACCGGAGTCAGCCTGTTTGTGAATCCACTTCAGTTTAATAATCCCGAAGACTTTGAGAAGTATCCGGTTACGGTAGAAAAAGACATTCTGATGCTCGAGGGGGCCAACGCAGACATTCTTTTTCTGCCTGCCAGGGAAGAGATTTATCCTGAAGACATCCGGGAAGAAGAAACCTACGACCTGGGGAACCTTGAAAATATACTGGAAGGAAAATTCAGGCCGGGCCATTTTCAGGGTGTTTGCAGGGTGATGGATCGGCTCATGAACATAACCATGCCCGATAGGCTCTACCTTGGACAAAAGGATTACCAGCAGGTGATGGTTATCCGGCGACTGCTCGATATTATCCAAAGTGGTGCAGAGATAGTAACCGTGCCAACCATGCGCGAAGAGAGCGGTTTAGCCATGAGCAGCCGAAATCAGAGACTGACGAACGAAGAAAGAAAGCGAGCGACATCCATTTACAGAGAGCTGATGTGGATAAAAGAGACGCGATCAAACGCATCTTTTTCTGTGTTAAGAAAACGCGTGATGGAGAATCTTAAAAATAGCGGAATAGAAACGGAATATCTGGAATTATGTGACGCCAATGACCTTACCATCATAAAAGATTTTATTACGGCAAAGAAAATGGTCGTACTTATTGCTGTGTATATAAGTGGCATCAGGCTGATTGACAATCTGATTTTGTGAAAAAAAATTATGATGCTAACTTTCCTGCCTTGCAACATTTAGTTTAAACTGTTTTATATCCGAAAAACTACGTAGTGTGCAAAAAACATTTTATTCATTTTATTATATAACATTAATCTGCTTGCTTATACCCGGGCAATGAAACCTAAGAACTGACTATGGCGAAAACCAATGATCAAAATGTAAAATCGGCTAAGGTAAAACAGGAAATCAATTTCCTGGAAGGACCGCAAAGCCGCTGGGAAGAATTTAAATACTCCGTGAATGTTGTTTCCGAATTCATCAAGGGATTTCGGGCGCTGCACTTTGTGGGCCCCTGTGTTACCGTTTTTGGCTCGGCAAGATTTAAGGACGATCATCCTTACTATATACAAACCCGCGAATTATCGGCACGTATCGCCCAGCTTGGATTCACCATCATGACCGGCGGCGGACCCGGACTGATGGAGGCCGCTAATAGAGGTGCCAAGGACGTGAACGGAAGAAGTGTAGGATGCAATATAGAACTGCCACACGAGCAACATGAAAACCTTTATCTGGATAAATCCGTTACGATCAAGTATTTTTTTGTGAGAAAGGTACTGCTCATAAAATATTCCTACGCCTTTGTGGTGATGCCGGGTGGATTTGGTACGCTCGACGAGTTTTATGAGGCCATTACGTTGATCCAGACACGGAAAATTGAGATGTTTCCGATCATCATCTTCGATCAGGAATTTTACCAGAAAATTCTGGAGCACAATGAGACGATGCTTCATGCCGGAACCATTAGTCCTGAAGACGAAAAGTTGTATCTTGTAACCAATTCGATAGACGACGCTATCAAATATATTAAAGAAAAGAGTATTGCTGCTTTTGGTCTTAAATATATGAAGCCCAAGAAGC
>JBIQMB010000681.1:0-1675 GCA_044463745.1 Chitinophagaceae bacterium
GAGTAGGGTAATTGATCTGGTCATGATTTTAAATTTTATTTTTAAGAAAAAGCAGAAAACTGATTCAGGAAAATGCCTGTATGCTAAAAAACAACTTCCATTACCTGATTTCTGTCATTTATTTCGGATGGTTTGACTTCAAAAGTCATTCAATGTTGAGACATAAAAATCGATTTATGATTTTTTTATGCTTTGTTACGACGGGCCTTTTAAGAAATTCGAGCCAGAATAACAGAGGGTTGTGAATTTAATTTTGAGTATATACATAGCGAATCAATTGCAGTTTATTAAAATTATTTACCTTAGTATCCATGAATGTATCTTCTATCAGTTCAATATTTCTGCCAAAAAAAGAAAGAGAGTTCCGAAAGTTGTTGAGCAACGTATTGGGCTTTTCTCCGGGCAACCTTGCTTTGTACAGAACTGCGCTGAGTCACAAATCGGTTCGGGAAGGAGCTGATCAAAATAATGAACGGCTTGAGTTTCTGGGGGATGCCATCCTCGGTGCGATAGTAGGACATTATTTATTTATGCGGTATCCATATAAGGACGAAGGTTTCTTAACAGAAATGAGGAGTAAAATGGTTAACCGGATTCAACTGAATAATATTGCCGTAAAAATCGGACTCAAGAAAATTACGCTTTATAACAAAATGGATAGCGCGCTCAAAGTGTCTCATATTTTTGGCAATACCCTTGAGGCCCTGGTGGGTGCGGTTTACCTTGATAGAGGATTTTCGGATACCAGCAAATGGGTGACAACCAATATTATTAACCCGCACCTCTTCTTAAATGAACTGGAAGATATTGACATCAACCTGAAAAACAAACTTTATGGCTGGGCCAATAAAAATGGTAAAAATCTTGAATTTGAGACCATATCAGAAAAACTGGAAGGAGGGCGTAAGTTGTTTACCATCGGCGCCGTTATAGATAATGAATTGATATCAGAGGGAGAAGGATTCAATAAAAAAGTTGCAAGCCAGATAGCTGCCGAGAAAGCAATTGAAATATTGAATATTAACTAACTTGCGGGAGGTGTAAATAATTCTTTAAATGATGAAGTTTGGATTATTGGGTAGTGGAAGCTGGGGAACGGCTCTTGCCAAATTGCTGACAGATAATAAACATCCGATCAATTGGTGGTTGCGAAGCGATGAAAATATTGTTTCGTTCAAAAATCGGCATCATAATCCGCAGTATTTGAGATCAGCCGTTTTTGATACTGAATTGATAAATTTTTCAACGGATCCTGAACAAACGATTTCTGATAGTGATGTGATTCTGATTTCAGTGCCCTCCGCTTTTGTGGCCGATGCCTTAATAGAATTAAAACCTAATATTTTTAAGGGTAAAAAAATCCTTTCTGCCATTAAGGGGATACTGCCTGATAAGAACGTTTTGCTCAATGATTATTTGCAAGATCAGTTTAGTTTCAGCCTTCGTGATTATTTTACTGTGTTGGGTCCATGCCATGCTGAAGAAGTAGCCGAAGAAAAGCTCTCTTATCTCACTTTTTCAGGTATCGATTTGGAAGAAACAATAAGAATTGCAGGACATTTTGCCACACCTTATCTGCGTACACTGCACAACCAGGATGTAATAGGGGCGCAGTATGCCGCCGTATTAAAAAACATTTATGCTATAGGGGCGGGGATAGCCCATGGGCTTGAGT
>JBIQMB010000682.1:0-1655 GCA_044463745.1 Chitinophagaceae bacterium
GAATGGGATTCGTATCGGTGAATTGAAGAAATCCGTTTGCAACGAACCATCCGAAAATTAATGCATCCCGGGTCAGTTTATCGGCATCAACAACCGATTGATCATGAATTTCACATCCGGCAAAAGAAAAGACATCCCAAACATCTTCATCTGTTATAAACATTATTCCAGCCTATATTAGATTAACCGCCTACTTTCAAAAAGCAATCGTCAGCCAACCACATACAGGCTCCGGCATATCTGTAAAATTTCGGTTAAACTCAATACATTTTCATTTTTATATTACCTGCACAAGTCAAATGTGTTACTTTTGTTTGATTTTTTTTTAAAGTAATAAATAAATGAGTGTAGGGCTACTGCTTTTTATTCTGGCATCCATCGGGGTTTTAATCGGTCTTTACGGCATGTTTAAAAAAGCGGATATCGCTCCCTGGAAGGCCTTGATACCTCTGTACAACACCTGGTGCATGGTAGAAAAAATGAAGTTGAAGAAGATATGGTTTTTTCTTCAGCTCATTCCGATAGCAGGTCAGTTCGTTACCATCTGGATCAACATCAAATTTGTAGAACATTTTGGCCGCTTCGGATTGGGGCATCATTTTCTAACCGTCTTCTTCCCGTTTTTTTACTTTCCATACCTGGGTTTTAGCAAAATGGAACGCTATGCCGGAACCATGGTGGTACATAATTACAAAAAAGGATTTATCAGAGAATGGATCGACGCCGCTGTGTTTGCCATCGTGGCCGCCACCCTTATCCGAACTTTTATTTTTGAGGCTTATACCATTCCTACTCCCTCGATGGAAAAAACCTTGCTGGTCAATGACTTTCTGTTTGTGAGCAAGTTTGCCTACGGGCCGCGCATTCCCGAAACACCACTTGCCCTGCCCTTCATGCATCATACCATCATCGGTACCAACAGTAAGTCTTATGTAGAGTGGATTAAAATTCCTTACACCCGCTGGTTTGCCAAGCCGGTAGAAAGAAGAGATGTGGTGGTTTTCAATTTTCCGGTTAATGATACCCTGATCAATGATCCGCAATATGGTTCGCAGACAACTTATTACCAGGTTATTCAGGAAACAATGAATAGCCAGCGAGTGTCGATGGATGAAGCACGCAGAAGGGTGATGGCGCAATTTGGCGATCTCATTATTACCCGCCCTGTAGATAAGCGCGAAAACTTTATCAAGCGCTGTACCGGCATTGCAGGTGACACCCTCCAAATAAAAAACCGTATTGTATATATAAATGGAGTGGCACAGGAGCTGCCGGAGCATCATGAGTTTAGCTATCTTGTTACCACTAGTTCTCCACTGGATCCCGATCAGTTAAACAATATCGGTATTCAGGATAATATTGATGACCGGAACAAAAACCAGGTTTATCTCATTGGGAACAATACTTATATTATCAGTATGAGCGATGGGGAAAAGGTGCAACTCAAGCTTTTTCCGAATGTAAAAAGTATAGAACCGGCTCCGCTGGGCGACCGGGACGGAGGCGTTTATTTATACCCTAATTCACCCGATTATAATTGGACCGTAGATGATTTTGGTCCGGTATGGATTCCGGCTAAAGGTAGTACCATTGCCTTGACACCGGATAATGTACTAAGGTACAGCAGGTGTATCGTTACTTATGAAGGAAATAAA
>JBIQMB010000683.1:0-1645 GCA_044463745.1 Chitinophagaceae bacterium
TTTCTAATAATTTACCCCGGTCTTCCGAAAAACGACTTCCTAATGCGCGGAGCATTCCATTGTCAATAAAATAAAATTTCTTATCGGAGTTTTCCCTTTTAATCAAGGATGGATCAAAACGATTGATCCGTTTAAAAAGATAAACAGCCTCGGCTAAATCGGCCATTTGGTATAACTTATCTTTTGATACCGAGTAACCCCGGCTTTTCAATTCCCGGTGAATCTTGAGGAGACTTGTGGTTTTGCCGGTATTATCGGCAATCCGGTGAAAAAGATAACGTAGATAACTATAGTTACTCGGCTGAGCCAGGTCTATTATATCCCGATAAAGAACCGTATTGAAATATTCCTGCAACATATTTCGGTTTTGATCCTCATTACTAAATGCCGTTTCAGGATAACCACCTTGAAACAGATATTGGTTAAAAGCCGATATGACTTTAACTTTGGCAGCACCATACTCCGAGAATTGAATTCCCTGCCAATTTAAATATTCCTTAAACGACAAAGGAAGCAACTCAATAGGTAACCCCCTGCCTCTCAAGACCCCGGCCACTTCCGTATGTAAAATTTTGCTGTTAGAACCGGTTATTACTACTTTCCGGTTAATTTCTTCATGAATTCTGTTTATAAATTTTTCCCAGTTGGCCAAATATTGAATTTCATCAAAAAAGAAATAGACATCTTTTAATAAAGCATTTTCAGGATACAATTCTGCAAAGGCTTGTAAAATTTCATCCGGCTCGAATACGTCACCGCGAAGGCGTTCATCTTCCAAAGTGATGTAACAGATCCTACTCCAGGGAATCCCTTGTTCCAGCAGACTTTGGATAGCGAGTTTTAATAAGGAAGATTTTCCTGTTCGGCGTGGTCCGGTAATAGTTTGAACCTTACCTATATCCGGATTCAGGTTAATTTGTCTTTGAAATTTAGGGGGTTCAAAGCGTTCTTGGTGACCAACCAAAATTTCTGTTATTATCTTTTTCATAAAGACAAATGTAAGTAAACAATCCTTATTACAAGGATAGATATAACAAGTTAATATTTATTATGGGAATAATTATGATAAAATAGGAAATTAAAGGGTTGGATGCTCTTCTTATAAAAGACTACTAACCATTTTTACTCCAGTTCGAAAAAGCAGTAGAAATTAAAAAAGCCATTGAATATCATCAATAGATTAATAAAAATAGGTAAGCGCATTGCTACCATAATGATACTATCCTAAAATATTTCATCAAATCCCTGAATGGACTATTTTGAATATGTCTTAGGGAATTAGCCGGAACCTAAAAAACATCTATTCTATATATTTGACCATGGAAATTTTCCCTTCTTTAGTGAAGGAATTAATTTGGCATTTTACAATTTGACCAACACTGATTGAATTAAATACCTGTTTTAAACCGGTCAAATCAGTGATTAAATCAAAGTTGTAATTATTGAGCATTAATTTCACCTTCGAAAATGGTTTGTTTTTTTCTATTATTTCACCGTAAACAAAATCGCCTTGTTTTAGAGTGGAACCATCTTTGATTTCTGAACTCACCTTAGTTTGAACTTTTATCTCCACTTTTTGTCTAAACTCTTTTTTAATTTTATTTTTTTCATCAATAGAAAAAGGAAGAGTTGAAAGCTGAACGAA
>JBIQMB010000684.1:0-1642 GCA_044463745.1 Chitinophagaceae bacterium
TTTACTCTGATATATATAATGAGGACTCAAGACTGTTTTCAGAATTCTTTGAGAATAAAAAATCAAAGGAAGGTTTGGATTTCTAACAATAAGATTGTATTTTTCGAAATATGAATCCGATAAAAACCATTTTTACCGCATTATTATTACTTTCCTTTTGTCATGTATATGCACAGAAAAGCGATGAAAACCCGGGAACAATAAAAAAAGTTTTTTCCGGTATAGCCAGTTATTATCATGATAAATTTCATGGCCGTAAAATGGCAAACGGAGATATCTATTCTAAAGATGAGTTCACGGCTGCATCCAACACATTTCCACTCAACAAATGGGTAAAGGTTGTCAATGTGATTAATGGAGAATCGGTGATTGTAAAGATAACCGACCGCATGGCCAAAAATAACAAACGACTCATTGATTTATCGCGCATCTCGGCCACCAGGCTCAAAATGCTGGGGCACGGCCTGGTCAAAGTAGAAGTGGAGTTACTAACAGATTATACACCCGAAACATCGGAAACGGCTAAACTTTAAAATTAATTTCATTCTCTTAACTTTAGCCATTACTTTTGCCGCCAAAAGAATTGTTTATGAAAAGATTTCTATTGGTAATCGTTTCCTTTTTTCTATTGGTAAACGGTTATAGCCAAAACCAAAATTATATAAAGGGAAAAGCGATTGGATTTAGCTTTTTTCTTAGCGACTTCGAGGCTGCTTCTGTCCTCAAAAACCAGGGAGTTGTAGAAATGTTTAAGAATAAAAACTTCTTTAATAACAAGAATCTGACTCCCGGATTGGCTTTCAATTATTATCAGGGCTTAAGTAAGCACATGGATTTTGTAGGAACATTGGGTGCAAGTTTTCTGGATTACCCAAATGCAAACATTCCATCCGGAAATACATCAAAGCTTTTAGGTGAACTCACCGGTGCCATTAACTTCAAATTGTTATCTGATTACTACGTGGTTTCTCCCTATTTCGATCTTGGAATTGGACTGAGCAACTATGGCAAAAATTTTGGTGCTTTTATTCCTACAGGTGTCGGTTTTCAATTTAATCTGAATAACCAAACCTTTATTCATCTTAATTCGCAATACCGCATTCAGGTTACAGAAAATGTTAGCAATCATTTTTATCATAGCATAGGAATTTCTGAAACAATTTCAAAAAGAAAAGAGGCACCCCTTAAAGCTGTACCGGTTCCGGTTGTTTTGGACAGAGATGGTGATGGCGTTGTAGATTCTTTAGACAGATGCCCTGATCAGCCCGGACCTGCTGCACTGAAAGGTTGCCCGGATAGGGATGGAGACGGTATTCCCGATATCGACGATAAATGTCCAGACGTGCCGGGATTAGCAAAATACAATGGTTGCCCGATTCCGGACTCAGATGGCGACGGCATTAATGACGAAGAAGATAAGTGCCCGAATGTACCGGGTGTAGCCAGGTACAATGGCTGTCCGGTTCCGGATTCAGACGGTGATGGTGTGAATGATGAAGAAGATAAATGTCCGTTTGAAGTAGGGCCTGCCTCTAATCATGGTTGCCCGGTTATCAAGGACGAAGTAAAAGAAAAGATCAACAAAGCTGCTCAGAATATTTTCTTCCAAACCAATAGTTATAAGCTGTTGGCTAAATCGTTC
>JBIQMB010000685.1:0-1638 GCA_044463745.1 Chitinophagaceae bacterium
CCGGTTTTGCCAGATCCGGCTTTCGTCGCAGGTCACTGTTTCTGGTGAGTAATCCCTTATGGATTCCGGTCATCCCTACTGTATCGCAGCTATAAGTTAATGGCATCAGTGTTTGAAAGTTTTTCCCTAATTGCGTAGCGGCCTGGTCAAGAATTGCCTGCGCAAATCCCATGCACCAATACCATTTTTCGCCTTCGTACCCATCCATATATGCCCTGACCCATGGCCCCATATTCGATTGTCCGTTTATTGTGAGTTCAAAAGGTCTGTATCGGGCATGTCCTATAGCAGTATTCACAATCAATTGGCGTAATTCCGAGCCATCGGCTTGCGTTTCAAATGCATTTTTCATGGGTAAACATAGTCTGGAAAATACCTCAATGGTAACGATGCCTGTTTGTGGAATCCCCTCACCCTTCTGGAAATTCTTTACCGCCTGCATGGTAGCCGGGCCATACTTTCCATCAATAGCAGTTGCGGTTGCTGCCTCAGGGTGCGTTAATGAATATAGAGTAAGCCAGGACTGGATTTTACTCACGTCGGGTTTATTGTTGCCTCCATTTAATTGTTGCGTATCACAAATGGACAATTCTTTCAGATAATATTTCTTTTGCATTATTATTTTTATTTAAGATTTAGAGATTAGATGCTTAGCCGCTCTCCATTTTTCTTTTCTGTTCTCTCCTGAAAAAAAGGTCAGCATGCTTTACGATGGGTGGCTGATACAGTTCCGTATGGTGAGGTTATTTAAAAGCAGATAAGCATCTTTTACATTCATCCAATTTGGATTTATTGAAAGAATGATGGTAGAATTTTACGAAAAGCTGCACTCAGATTTATGTAGGCGACGAAACGAAAACCGGATTTTAAAGACTGGGGGCTGTTTTTAGGGATTGGATCGTGAAATGGAATATTAAAGTTATTTGTCTTTTTTTATTTTGAAAAATTTTTTTTCTGCTTTTTCATAAATCTTTTTGAGAAGAGTATTGGGGCTCATCGAACCTTCAGAGGGTCGTTTAGACTACGAAAAATTTCTTTTTTCATTTCTTTATGAAATTAGATCGGCTTGTTTCATTTATTTTTACATTCGTGAACAGACCTTACATACGAAAGTTTTCGGCCATGACTCTCATGGTTCTTTTTGTGTTCTGTATTACACCTGTTCACATTCTCCATACTTTATTTGCCAATCATAAGGATCAGACAACAGATATCAATGGCGGCGGTTATTCCATGCAAATTAATTCAGCCGGAATTAATTGTCATTTGAGCAGTAATGTTATAACAGCGCCCTATCTGCCTTCTCAGATCGAATTTGAGCCGGAGCTGCCTGTATATTTATCAGTGGTTGGTATAGCGCTGGTTGATTTTGTCAAGAAAGAGGTGATATTGCACAGTGGGCTAAGAGCTCCACCGGAATTAAGCTGACATTTCGCGATTTAATTTTTCAGTTTAATTCTAAAATCATTTTATGTATATTTTTCGTGCAACAGGAACTTTCCTGTTTATCTTGCTTTCTAATATATGCAGCGGGCAAAAGGTCAATAAATATTTTTCACTCACAGGTATCATTGCTGATGTGTCCTCACAGCCATTGCCCGGTCCTACCGTTTATTTAGCCGATTTGCAAAAAGGGGC
>JBIQMB010000686.1:0-1616 GCA_044463745.1 Chitinophagaceae bacterium
TAAAGCCTTTTGATTTTATGATTCCCATCCGTTTTTCAAATAAATCGCAATATTACGATGAATATTTAAAACGTTACTTATTTTCTGAAAACTGTAACAAAAAATTGATTCGTATTCAGGTCTGGCATAGGCTCATCCACATGCGATGACCCCTTCATTTACCTTCGTCAGGTTCAAGCAACACACACTTGCGACATTACAAAATAAACCCCCACCAAAATTGCGGCCTTACCTTTGCATAAATTAAATAAAAACTTAGCGCGTGTCAAAAAAAGTAAATATTAAAACCATTTGGACCGCCTTGAAAAAAAGCGGGAAGGGATTTTCAGAAGATGGAATTATGAAAAAAAGTGCATCGCTGGCATTCTATACCATCTTTTCCTTAGGGCCCCTATTGTTTGTCATCATATTCGTAGCCAGTATTTTTTTCAGGCAAGAAGCTGTGGAAGGTCAGATATATGAACAAATAAAAGATTTCGTTGGCTCAGCCGCTGCCATACAGGTACAGCAAGTATTAAAAAATGCCGCCCTGGAGCCGCAGAATACGATGGCCACCATAATCGGTATTGGAACACTGCTGTTAGGTGCTACCACGATGTTTGGCGATATGCAGGACTCCATTAATCAGATCTGGGGATTGAAAGCAAATCCCAAAAAAGGGTTTATCAAATTAATTGTTAACAGGCTCATGTCCTTTGGCGTAATCGCCAGTTTAAGTTTTTTGTTACTGGTGTCTCTATTTGTCTCCACATTGATCGATTCATTCAACACAGAGCTTAAAGAAACCGTGCCAGGAGTGGCTGTTGAAATTGCCTATCTTTTAAACATTGCACTATCCTTTATCATTATTACAACATTGTTCTTAATCATCTTCAAAGTATTGCCTGATGCCCGCATCAAATGGAAGGACGTGATGTCGGGTGCTATAGCTACAGCTATTCTGTTTATGATCGGGAAGTTCGGCATCACTTTTTACATCAGTAAAAACAATTTAGGAACGATGTATGGTGCCGCGGGTTCACTGGTCATCCTGCTTCTGTGGGTTTATTACGCATCAGTCATCCTTTATTTTGGCGCTGAGTTCACCAAAGTCTGGGCCGTAGAGCGGGGGTCGGTTATCTATCCAAACTCTTATGCAGTAGTGGCCAAAAAAATTGAGGTAGAAGCGGGCAGAGAAAGCCTGCAGGACGCTGAAAAAAAGTTTGAACAAATAGAAGAAGAAAACCGGGAAAACGAAAATTCTTAGATGGCTTTACGTTTCTGGTGTGCTATTTGTTGAGATGAGGTTGAACTATATATGGAAGATCAGAAAAAACCCAAAAAAGGAAAAAGAAGTTTACTCAAAAAACTGTTGAGAATCTTCGGCTGGATTGTATTCTCAATCATCGGTCTTCTCTTGCTGGCTGCAATATTAATACAACTACCACCGGTTCAAAATTTTGCAAAAAAGAAGGTCGTCAGTTATCTTGAAAGTAAAATACATACGAAAGTTGCAATAGAAAAAATTAATCTTCAGTTTCCTACCTCACTTTCATTAAGAAGGGTCTATTTCGAAGATCAGGCAAAAGATACGCTGCTTTACGGAAATAAAATCAAGGTTGATATCAGTATGTGGC
>JBIQMB010000687.1:0-1610 GCA_044463745.1 Chitinophagaceae bacterium
CAGGTTTCAGCCTGTTGATAATCAGGAGGTACAGCGGATAATCCTGAAGAGGTGAACGGCCGCGGTTTTCATTTTATTTTTATTCAGCAAATTCCTTTCATTCAGGATATATTTTCACCTTCGCATCCTTATCTTTGCGCCAAATTTTGGAAGAACTATGTACTCAAAATGGGTGAAATCCTTTCTGGCAGCGGCTTTTAGCGTTTTTTTATTGTCAATTTCCAATGGAGCATTCGCTCAGGAAAATCAGGATGCTCAGGAAAAGAAAGAAGCCTTCGATCCGACAGAAATGATTATGCATCACATTCAGGATGCCCACTCCTTTCACTTCTTTACCTATAAAGATTTTCATGCAACGATTTACCTTCCCGTAATCCTTTATTCCCCTCAAAAAGGATTTTCAGTGTTTTCATCCAAAAGATTCGGTCACGAGGCAGAACTGACCTATGATGGCTATAAACTGGTGAACGGAAATAAAATTGTACCCGTTGAAGAAGGTGTAAAAGTTTATGACTTTTCACTAACACGCAATGTGGTTCAGATGTTTTTGGTAGGCATACTGTTTATTCTGGCCATGTTTGGCGTGGCCAAAAAATATAAGCAGGGAATCGGTGTAAAGACCGGGCCCAAAGGTTTTCAGAATTTCATGGAAATCATCATTATCTTTTTACGGGATAATGTGGCCAAAGCCAATCTGGGCAGCAGATGGGAAAGATATATGCCGCTTCTGCTCACCATCTTCTTCTTTATTCTTACTAATGCCATCTTTGGTTTGATACCGGGTGTAGCCAATGTGCCAGGTAATATCGCATTTACATTAACCCTGGGCGTTGTGGCACTGATTGTGATCATTTTCAGCACTACCGGCCATTTTTGGAAACATCTTTTCTGGCCTCCCGGTGTTCCATTGCCGGTTAAATTCATCCTGGTTCCGGTAGAACTGGTGGGAACGCTTATCATCAAGCCCGGAGCGTTGATCATACGTCTCTTTGCCAATATGATTGCCGGACACATTGTAATTCTGGCATTTGTGGGTTTGATCTTTATTTTTGGTGGCATGTTTACCGCACTGGGATTTGGTTTCTCACCCCTCTCCCTTGTGTTCATCATTTTCGACATTTTACTTGAGATACTGATTGCATTCATCCAGGCTTTCATTTTCACAGCCCTTACGGCCATTTTTATCGGACAGGGTTTTGAGGGCAGCGATCATGACGTGCATCCCGGTACTCACGACGGATTATTATAAACTTTTTATTCATTTAACAAAAACCAACAATTATGTCATTATTGACTCTTTTAGCAGAAGTTAGCCTTTCGCACTTAGGTGGAGCTATTGGTGCAGGCCTTGCAGCTATCGGTGCCGGTATCGGTATTGGTAACATTGGTAAAGGCGCTGTTGAGGGTATTGCCCGTCAGCCTGAAGCTTCTAACGAAATTCGTGCTAACATGATTCTTGCTGCTGCTCTTGTAGAGGGTGTTGCCCTTTTTGCAGTTATCGCAGGATTGCTGGCTGTACTTAAATAATACAGCAAAAAGAATTTACTGCATCCAATGCACAGGGCGGCGGATGCAGTATTTTTAAAAAAGATAAAAGAATAAATCATATA
>JBIQMB010000688.1:0-1606 GCA_044463745.1 Chitinophagaceae bacterium
CTTCCGCAGATGAAAAAAGAATGGATGAATACAATGAAAAATTAAAGCTGATTGAAAAGGGTCATAATACTTATTGGTTAAATAAGCCCTTACAAGTAGCCATTGGCCAAAAGCATTCACTATCATTACAGGGAGGTCAATTGGGGTTGAGGTATGCATTGGATTTGAGGTATGAAAATGCTCCGGGAGTGATGAAGGGTTCAACACGTAACAGAAAGGGAATTAGCTCTATGCTGCAATACCGTGTAAAAAAAATTACCTTTCAAAACACATTAATGTATGATAATGTGAGAGCAATCAATTCTCCTTATGGAGATTTTGCCCAATATGCGAAAATCAACCCGTATTTCAGATATGATGATGAAGAAGGGAATTTTGTTAAAAGCTTTGCAACGGGTCAGTGGTTTTTAAATATTCCTAATCCATTATTTAATACAACTCTTAACACGGTAGATGAAAATTCGTACAATCAATTCATAAATAATTTTAGTATCGATTGGTCTGTCAGTTCGAGTTTAAGACTTAGAGGAAACTTTTCAGTTAGCCAGAAAAAAAGCGATGGAATAGTATTTAAGCCAGCAGAGCATACAGACTTTTTAAACTATAATATTCCAAGTGCTCACTTAAGAGGACAATATAAAAGTACAGAAGGCAAGGAATTTTCATACGACGGGAAATTGCAATTAGATTATTTCAAAACTTTTGGCAAGCATGTTTTAAACTCGGGTATAGCTCTTAATGTGCAGGAAATAAAAGGCGCCCAATACTCAATAGTGGTTCAGGGATTTCCGGCAGACAAACTGGACTATCTTGTTTTTGGTTTACAATATCCTGAAGGTTCGAGACCTATGGGATCAGATAATATATCTCGTCTTTTTGGAGTGGTTAGCAGTTCCAACTATACGTATGATAACCGATTTCTTCTGGATTTCTCTATTCGTGCAGACGCTTCTTCAAAATTCGGGCTTAATAATTTATGGGCTCCATTTTGGTCTGTGGGAACAGGCTGGAATTTACATAATGAAGAATTCCTTAAAGAATTTGGAATCCTTAACCGGTTAAGGTTACGTGCATCATATGGAATAACTGGTTCCCAATCATTCAATCCTTTTCAAGCTATGACGCAATATGAGTTCTATATGACAGAACCATATAATTATCAAATGGGCGCTATTATGAAAGCAATGGGAAACAATAACCTTAAGTGGCAGCAAACCAGCCAGGTTAATCTTGGTATAGATCTCAGTATATTAAAACGCATTGATATAACTGCAAACGTTTATAGAAATAATTCTCAAAGCCTGTTGGCCGATATCACTCTTCCGCCTTCTTTGGGGTTTACTACTTATAAAGAGAACATAGGACAGATGCTTAACAGAGGGTTTGATTTGTCAATAAAGGCAATTCTTTATCAGCAGAAAAGTAATTATTTGAATATTGTATTTGCAGCCGTAAAAAATATTAATACCATAGAAAAAATATCAAACAGTTTAAGCGCCTGGAATGATGCGCAAGACGCTTTAAAAAATAACAAACCCAAGGTGCGATTTGTGGAAGGGGAATCAATTAATACGATTTGGGGAGTACCCTCTGTGGGCATTAATCC
>JBIQMB010000689.1:0-1600 GCA_044463745.1 Chitinophagaceae bacterium
CTGCGGAGTAGCTTCCCTGGTAGTTATCACCAGGGCCATGCAGGCGGATATAAACAAAATCGGCTGTCACTTTTAGTGGCGACAATTGATGACCGATATCATAGATGCAAAAAGCACAGTTGTATTTTTCAAGAATTTGATACACATCTTGTTGGTACCAGGTTTTGTTTCTGAATTCAAAAACATACCTGTGGTCGGGCGGTAAAAATGAAAGGAAGGACTCTAATCGTGGAAGATTAATTTTCCATCCGGGAGGCAATTGAAAAAGTAATGGACCTAATTTATTTTGCAGTTCTAGTGCGTGTTCTAAAAATTGATGCACTGCATCCTCATCCAAAATAAGCTTTTTCATGTGGGTCAGGTATCGGTTTACCTTAACAGAAAAAATAAAATCGGCTGGCGTTTCATTCCTCCAATCCGTAAAAGCTTTACGAGTCGGAAGTTTATAAAATGAATTATTGATCTCGACCGTTTTAAAATGTTTTGTGTAAAATTCTAATTGATTTTTTTGCTGAATATCAGCCGGATAAAAAGTATTTTTCCAATGCTTGTAATGCCAGCCCGATGTACCAATTCTGATTGTGCCTTTATCCATCTCCGGTCTTTTAAATTATCATTAGCAAAGCAAATGCAGTACCGAAGCCGGCGAAAAAAATAATCCCGAAAAAAAGTTAAGTGATAATAGGCTGAAACCCTTGACTGGCACCATTTTTGGCCATTAATTGTTAATCATAAAACCATATATAATGCCTACAAAAAACGAAAAACACGACAAGGATGAGCACCGTGGTGAATCATCCCGCGACAGAGGAATGAACAAAGGAAAGAATGAGAAATCCTCCCGTTCTTCCGGATCTTCAAAACATGAAGACGAACATTCGCACGGAAAGAAAAAAAGCAGCTAAAAGCTAAAAAAGCGCTTAATTGACGGAAGTTGGTTGAGCGTTTTTTTTGTTCTAAGGTTTGTGGTCAAAACGCAGTGAACATGAGATGCAGCGTTTTCGCAGAGTGTAATATTGGGAGAACAGAGCTCCTGCTCTGTTACGTTAATAAATATAGTCTCTGAGCAGGAGCTCAGAGTTCCCAGGGATATCTATCTTCATCAAAATATCCTCGTGAATCTTCGAGTCTTCGTCACTATAAAAATTCAGGAAAAATAAAACCAGTCTGCAAGGAAATAATCAGCCCCCTTACTCACTCCTTTTTCCAGGCCGCATAAGAATTCGGATAAATAGCTGATCCGAATTCCACGGCATAGCACTTGGTAAATTCTGCTCCAAAATAAAGTATCACGGATGAATAATAAACCCACAACAAAAGGATAACCAGCGAGCCAGCAGCGCCATAAGTGCTGCCTAAATTACTGGTACCCAAATAAAATGTTATACCAAACTTACCAATCATAAAGAGAACAGAAGTAGCGATGGAACCCGACAAAACATCCTTCCACTTGATCCGCGCATCGGGTAGTACTTTAAAAATAATAAGAAACAATGCGGTAATAATAATGAATGAAACCAATAGATTTAAAACATACGCCACACCAACTGCCAGATCAGGAAGGGCTTTCATTAATTGATCGTTGAATGAATTAATAATG
>JBIQMB010000690.1:0-1590 GCA_044463745.1 Chitinophagaceae bacterium
AAATAAAAACACCACTGCGTTATGACCGATGTTCATTTGCTGCCGGTATTTTTTTCCCTCCAGGACATTAGTATCTGTTCTACGAAATCTGTCGTTGTCCACTGCGTGAGGCACCCGGATCAATTGTCTTACCTTTAATCCGGCATGCTCAAAATATTGTTTATTGGCCTCCCCCACGTACAAGGCATAATCAATGTGGCGGAACACTCTTTTAAGTACCCATTTCCTCAGCATGGGCTTCAAACCAATCTCTCTGCCAACGGTATGACTATCGCCCCTGAATAACACAGGAATTTTTCGTTTAAAATGTTTAATCGCTTTTAAATGGCTCCTGAACTTCCATCCAAATACGAGAACAGCATCCGGGTTCCATTGATTGACAACATTCATTAGCTCCGGGTTATCGATTCCTTTATAAGTTTTAGAGCCGGGATTTTTTGAAACATTTTTTACGAATTCATAATCATACCCTTCTAACAGTGGAATATCCCAGGCCACATTTTTTCCAAAACCAGGATCAAACTTCTCTTCTTTTTCAATCTGGCTCCAGGTATAAAATACTTTAACTGCTATATTGCCCCGTTCACTCAATAACCGGAACCAGGGCGCATTGTATTGAATGGGATGAGTGGTTATAATAGCAAGTCTTTTCATTTTCAATCCGAGATCGCGAGCGAAAACTCTTGTTTCAATCTCTTCGTTAATAACCAGCCACGCAAGATTTTTTTTGCCAGACTTTTCAGGTTAACCGAACTCATACTTTGCTTTATTTTTGAATCATTGTTTTTATGCGCTACATACACCACACCTCTGAAAGGCAGCGGAAGCAAGGTTTTATCAAAATGCTCCTTCAGTCTGTTCACTACCCATCCATGTGCAGCAAACAAACTGTAATCCGACCAGTTGGTGGATGACCAATCAGGTACCCATACTATATCCTGACGGATGATATGGGTTGATCCGTTAAAATTTTGCATTTGATTTTGGCGCAAAATCAGTCGGGAGTGATCTTCCCAAATATAACCCAGAGGGATATACCAGCCATCCACTTCTTTGTTACGGTTGTTTTCTTTGATGTACTCTACAATCCGGATAGAGATCAGGTCATCTGAATCCACATTCATTATATAAGCACATCCATCTTCTTTTGCAAAACTACTTCCATAGGTGACCTTCTTACCCTTGTCGTAAAACCGGGCCATAAATAGTTTTCTTTTGAACAAATGGAAATACTTTTCTGCATCGGGTATTTCATCATAATTTCTGAATGGATCGGGATATTGAATATATTTCAGTTTCGGATCCTGAATTCTCGTCAATGGTTCATCTGTATAAACGACATAGACCCGGAATTCACTGCACGTTTGATTCAGAATACAGCGAATGGTTCGGTTTAACAGTCGATTATCATCTGCCCAATCATTGCTTTGACTTTGTGGCTTAAATGGTATGACGAAACCTACGAGCATTTCTAATCTTCCTTAACAATTTTGTTCATCACTTCTACCAGGGATTCCGTAACACGCGCAGCAGAATACTTTTTAAATGGTGACTGATCTACATGTTCATAATCATATTCATTCATAAAGC
>JBIQMB010000691.1:0-1585 GCA_044463745.1 Chitinophagaceae bacterium
AAAATTTTATCCGTTGTATGAGGCACTCATGTCATGGAAAATTAATGGCGTTGTGGATGGAGAGATTGTAGTGGTTAATGAAGAAGGCGTGCCTGATTTTAGTGCATTACAAAACTGGAGAAGTGAAGCAGATGGCGAGCTGCTGTATTATGTCTTTGATCTGCTGTGGCTCAACGGTGAAAGCCTGCTTGATCGTCCGTTAACAGAAAGAAGAGAAAAGCTTAAGTCGCTCATTCCCGACCATGCTGCTATCAAGCTGAGTGAAAGTTTTAATGCAGATGCGATCAATTTTTTCGAGGCGGCCAAAAAGCTTAATCTGGAAGGTATTATGTCGAAGAAAAAAGACAGTCTGTATTATCCCGGCAAACGCTCGAAAGATTGGCTCAAAATTAAAACAGAAAAAAGCCAGGAGGTAGTGATAGGTGGATTTACACAGAATGAAGGGTCAAACAAACCGTTCAGTTCTTTACTGGTGGGCATCCCTGAAAAAGAAGGTTTAAAATTTATAGGAAAAATTGGAACCGGTTTTACGGTTAAACTACAAAAGGAACTGATGAAACAATTTGAGCCCCTGATCCAAACCAAAAGTCCATTTACAAATACACCCGACGTTAACAAACCATCCCGCTTCAGACCCGATCCGCCTCACGCCGAAGCCACCTGGATAAATCCCGAATTAACCTGCGAAGTAACGTATCGCGAAATAACATCCGACGGCGTTATGCGCCATCCTTCATTCAAGGGCATGCGCGATGATAAAGCCCCTAAGGATGTCGTAAAAGAAACACAAACACCTACAGAAAAAATTACAAAATCGACCGGCCGTTCTAACCGAAAAACACCACACGGCAAAGAAAAAGAAGTGAAAGAAAAACTGCTGCACACCAATGAAGATACAACCCGCAAATCGCTGCTGAACCCCAATGAGAAATCGCAAACCAAGGTGATTAATGGCAAGAGTATCACCTTCAATAACCTGGATAAAGTTTACTTCCCAAAAGGTGGATATACGAAACGAGATGTAATTAATTATTATTACCTCATCGCACCTTTCATTTTACCCTACATGAAAAACCGACCCCAAACGCTCATCCGCTACCCGAATGGCATCAAAGGAAAATCATTCTATCAAAAAGATGTGACTGGAAAAGTACCCGATTGGGTAAAAAAATTCCCATATTCAAGTGAAAAGGGAGGCAAAAGAAATTTCATGATTTGCAGCAATGAAGCAGATCTCATGCTGATAGCCAATCTCGGAGGGCTCGAAATGCACCCATGGAGCAGCCGTGCGGAAAAGCCTGACAATCCGGATTGGTGTATCATTGATCTGGATCCCTCTTCTAAAACAACCTTTGATCAGGTTATTGTTGCTGCACAAACTACGAAGGAAGTCTTAGATGCTTTAAAGGTTCCTTCTTACTGCAAAACTTCAGGCTCTACCGGACTTCATATTTTCATTCCGCTGGGTGCAAAATACTCTTATGAGCAAAGTAAAGAATTTGGTAGAATCATCGCCACCATCGTCAACAACATTATTCCATCCTTTACCAGTATCGAACGGATCATAGAAAATCGGGACAATAAA
>JBIQMB010000692.1:0-1570 GCA_044463745.1 Chitinophagaceae bacterium
ATAAACTGGAGGAAAAAAACGGTCAATACCTGATTAACGGCCAGCCGGCCACCAACTATACTTTTAAGATGAATTATTACTGGATGATGGGTGATAACCGGCACAACTCGTTAGATAGCCGTTTCTGGGGTTTTGTACCCGAAGATCATATCGTGGGCAAAGCGTCCCTGATTTGGTTCAGCTACGGCAACGGCATCAGATGGAACAGAATGTTTAACAGGATAAAGTAATTTTGTGTGCAGAGAGGTTAAACTCTTTTAAAATCACCTCTGCAATTTTGGATTTTACCTTATCTTTGCGACCTAAAAATTTTAAATATTGGCTACTACAAAGTTTCCTAAAAAAACTTATCTATACTGGTACGAACTGATGCTACTGCTCAGGAGATTTGAAGAAAAATCGGGCCAGCTTTACGGAATGCAAAAAATCAGGGGTTTCTGTCACCTCTATATCGGACAGGAGGCCATTGCCGCCGGATGTATGACGGCTACCAAACCTGATGATATTTTTATTACCGCTTATCGTGATCACGGACTTGCCATTGCCAAGGGGGTTACCCCCAATTCGTGCATGGCTGAATTGTACGGTAAAGCCACCGGATGCAGTAAAGGCAAGGGTGGAAGTATGCACTTCTTTGGTGTAGAAGAAAAGTTTTACGGCGGTCATGGTATCGTGGGTGCACAGATAGGTACGGGTGCTGGTTTGGCTCTGGCAGAGCAGTACAAAGGCACATATAATGTTGTGCTATGCTTTTTTGGCGATGGAGCTGCCAGGCAGGGTATTCTTCACGAAACCTTTAATCTGGCTATGCTTTGGGATTTACCCGTAATTTTCATTTGCGAGAATAACAACTACGCCATGGGAACATCCGTAAAGCGAACCTCAAACGTGCAGGATATTTACAAATTAGGTTGTGCTTATGATATGCCATCTGAGCAGGTGGACGGTATGACGCCCGAAACGGTGCATCACGCCGTAGAAAAAGCAGTGAAAAGAGCACGTGAAAACGCTGGACCTACTTTATTGGAAATTAAAACCTACCGATACAAGGGCCATAGTATGAGTGATCCTGCCAAGTACCGTACCAAAGAAGAGATGGAAGAGTATAAGTTGAAAGACCCCATCGAAACCACCCTGGCTAAATTGAAAAAGGATTTCAAAGTGAGCGATGCTGAAATAGAGGAAATCAATGAAAGAGTGAGGGCTCAGGTGGATGAATCTGTACAATTTGCAGAAGACAGCCCATGGCCGGACGATGATGAATTACTCAAGGATGTTTACGCCGAAGACGATTATCCTTTTATTACCGACTAAAACACCATTAAACAAAAATAAAAAAACAAATCAATGGCACATAAACATGAGCCCGCGCATGAGGTTAATGTAGTGGATAAAATGAAAAACTTTTGGGATACCAATAATAAGTTGGTAACCTATGCAGGGATTGCGCTGATCCTGGTTCTTGGCGGTTTTTTAGGTTATAAATATTTGATCCTTGAACCGAAGATCGAAAAATGATCGGAGGCCAAGCGGTCTTAGGAAGACAAACTTAGAATGCAACTCGGCTCAC
>JBIQMB010000693.1:0-1564 GCA_044463745.1 Chitinophagaceae bacterium
CTTTTCTATTATGGAAATTTAAATTTTTACCATTAAATATTTAGTATAGCCATCTTTAAAAGCTTGATGTTATTTTTTTCATTTTCTGTTATGATATGGTCATTAAGAATAAGATTGATGTAAACGATTAGCAAGTCAAGCAGTTCGTCTTTTATTTCTTCAATTCGATTGATTTTATGATCTTGGAGAACTAAGGAAATGTTGGCTCTGGATAGCTCATTTTTATAGATTAGCTCTGAAATATCGATGATGTAATCGCTGAAGGTATCGATAGATAAAATTATTTCAAAAGCTTTGTGAAGCTCTAAGTCGTCTTTTGGAAGTTCGGAATCCATGTATGATATATGATTTAAGATTGTCTTCAACAAAAGATATTCACTACTCCATCGCGTTCAACACCCTTTTATAAAACACCAAATAAATACTACCGATCAAAACCTTGCAGCAGCATAATGCCGAAGATAGTAATATTCCTCCGTAGCTTTATCAGATAGGGCCCCATATAATTCAGGTGTACTCACTGGTTCAAATGATTTTAATGAAGTTAGGTAAATTGAATCGTAGCAATTACCAGAATAAATTATGTCGTTTACTTATCTGATTTTTTCATGCCGGTAATTTTTCAAGTCTTAGCTGATGTGCAGCCGGTTCATGAAATTTTGTCCTACAATTAGTTAAAAAAAAACCGGGTTACTTGTTCTCCCTTCTGTTATTTTGCTTCAATCCTCAGAATGCTTTTTCCCAGGCCACGTCTTTGTTTTACCAAATAATCGGTTATGTCATTTTGATCACTCAAACTTTGTTTGACACCATTTCGGATAATAATGATCGAGTCGATATTCTTAGAAAATTGCTCCATTCCATTTTTGTTTGGCCAGGGGCCAATGCCATAACTGAAGGCCGTATCGGTTTTGGGCTTAATATCGTTTGTGGGTATTTGTAAAATGAATTTCTGATCCCGGTCGCCATCTGCGTAGGGTAGAATATTCCTATTTGCATAAATAGTAATCGAATAGTTGGGATTATTAATTGTTCTCACCTGTAGAACCTTCGCAGGATCGCAGGATTCTAAAACGAAAATGACAAATAGCGAATAAATAATCGCAATGGATTTTTTGCTCAAAACCTGGTGGTTGGTAATCAGAATTTTAAAGCTTTTTTTCATGGTAACATTTTGAGAGATAATAACATAAGATGAGGACGTTACCTTTATCCACCAAGCATCGACAGAATGGAACGCGCTGCATTGTCCGAAGCATTTCCCTGAAGATAAAGTAACTTTCTCAATTCTGCATAGTCATCAAAAATCTGATTTCTTTTGTTTTCATCAAACAGAATCTTTTTTAATTCCAGTGTGATGTTTTCCGCAGTTAAATCATCTTGAATCAATTCTTTTACCACCTCTTTATTCATGATAAGGTTTACGATACAAATGAATTTTAGTTTCACAAGCCACTTGCCCAGGGTATAACTGATGTTGCTGGTTTTGTAACACACAACTTCCGGTACGTTCAACAGTGCTGTCTCCAAAGTTGCCGTACCACTGGTAACAAGTGCAGCATCC
>JBIQMB010000694.1:0-1557 GCA_044463745.1 Chitinophagaceae bacterium
AACCAAGTACGTGGATTAATTTCAATTAATTTATATTTTTTGTCGCGAGGATCCAATATATACTCCACTTCGCAAACTCCAGTGTAATTCAATGCTCTTAGAAGTAGGATTGATTGCTCATAGCATTCTTCTATTCTGATACTTTGGGCATAAGTTGCTGTACCAAAACGTAAGGGATGTTCTCGGAGTTTGACACCCATCCAAAAAGTTTTTATTTCACCCTGATCACAGAAAGCTGTAAAAGATACTGTCCTATTTGTTCCATCAAAAGGAATCAGTTCCTGTGTGAAGGTTTTATCAATGTCATACGCTTTACCAATTTCTTCTAATTGAACTTTAAGTTCGGAATCATTGGTTGCCATAAATGCTTTTTTTGATACAGCTTTATAAAAAGAAAGACCATACCGCCCCTTAGTCAAAACCGGAAAAGGAAGCGAATTAGGTATATGATCATGCTCAGAATGAAAATAAATTGTTTTGGGTGAGGGTACTCCACACTTCTCCGCTAATAAAAGTAATTGCTTTTTATCATAGATTTTCTCTACAATACTCAAATCAGGAGTAATGACTTTGAAATACTCTTCTAATCTTACTTTGTTTCTTGAAATAGTATGAACTGCATGATCGTTTGAGGGGATGAGTACCCAACCCTTAATCCTCTCCACTTTTGCTAAATTTATAAGGAAGTTGGCAAACTCATCTAATTGATAATCCGGACTTAGAAAAAATTTATTGCAATATTTAGAGTGTCGAGCGATACATTTGGTTTTGTCAACTACGTAAACAGGAATACCCGCCTCGCCAAGAGAACGAACATTGGATAATCCCTGTACATGACCTTCAATAATAATTGCGCCTTTGATACTAATTGAGTCCAAGAATTGATTTTTAATTATTTAGGTAATCTGCTTCTTGCCAAGAAGGTGAATGACTGGTTTATTTCTTCAAAGCATTTTGGTAAACTTGAAGAATCCTTTTAGCAACTGTTTCTGAATCCAGCCCTAATGAAAGAATTCGATCTCTACCACTTGTATTTTGGTTATTTGCAGCAAATAACAATGCTTTCTTAATTTTGGCTGCTACATCGGAGGGTTCAAAACTTGTAATAAAATGACCAGGTCGATTATCAAACAACCATCTGATATCGCCAACATCAGTAGCAACTATCGGCCGGTTGCACGCCATTGCTTCTTTTATTAAATTTGGAGAACCTTCCCAAAGAGATGTTGAAAGAACTGCATCAGCCTTTAATATTTCAGCAAGGATATCCTTATGGGGTAAATTATAGACAACTTTTAATTTGGCCCGAATGCTTTTCATTGATTGTTCAGCTAAAGGATAGTTTTTGGATTCTCTGGATGGGTCTGCTGCAAATAACACAACAAGGCCAGACATCTGATCTTTTGTCAGCGGGTAATTTTCCAATTTGCTTTGAATTTGAACAATTTTCTTTATACAAACCCCGTTGGGAATTATATTCGCATTAAAAACTCCAGAATCCTTAAGCATCTTTTCGCTTTTGACAATTGTAGCAGCCCAATACTTTTTACTAAACAG
>JBIQMB010000695.1:0-1550 GCA_044463745.1 Chitinophagaceae bacterium
TATTGGAAATGGGACTTAACTGGGAGAAATCCGGTTTACAATTTTCTTCTATGATACGTCCGGGTGAAAGTGCAGCCTGGCTGCGAACCCGCACCATCGCACCTTTCATGAATGTTTTTCCGTTAAAAAAATATACCGGTGCATTAGATCGCATCGACTTTAAACATATAAAAGTTTGGGTTGGCCGCGGTGTGGGCGGTGGTTCTTTGGTAAATGGAGGTATGGCAGTGGTACCCAAACAAAAATATTTTAAAGAGATATTGCCTACCCTTGATGATGAATTATTCTATAGCAAATATTTTCCGCTGGTAGAAAAAGAACTTAAAGTAAATGTTGCTTCGGAAGAATTTATTGAAAAATGCAAGTATTATAAATTCACTCGCGTTGGAGAACAGGAAGCGCGACATGCAGGGTTTAAAACCGTACGCGTTCCGAATGTGTACGACTTTGATTATATGGAAAAAGAATGCCGGGATGAAGTGCCACGATCGGCATTGGCAAATGAAGTTATTTATGGAAATAATCATGGCAAAAATTCGCTTGACAAAACCTATCTAAAAAAAGCATTAGCAACCGGAAATCTTGAAATCCTCGACCTGCATAAGGTAGAACAAATCGCACGAAACGAAGATGATTCATACACACTCCATGTAACGGTCATCGATACTTCGGGATCAGTTGTAGAACAAAAAACTATCCGCACAAAAAAATTATTCCTCTGCGCCGGTTCATTAGGCACGGTAGAACTTTTATTGAAATCTGCAGCAAATGGCACTATCCAGACAGATGAGCATATCGGAAAATACTGGGGTAATAATGGAAACTTTATGACCGGCAGAAATTGGGTCAAAGCATTCTCAGGCGGCACAGGCGTGCATCATTCCACCATCCCGGTAGGAGGTATTGATAACTGGGATGATCCAGAACATCCGTTTTTTACTGAAATAGCGCCGCTGCCCATGGGCATGGATGTGGCTACCACCCTGTATCTGATGATTAATAAGCTCAAGAAATTCGGAGCAATTTCGTATGACAATATATCCCAAAAATTAAAAGTAAATTGGAACGAAGGCCATACCAGGCACATGACCCGGAATGCCAAATTCTTCATCAAAAAAATGAACAGAAAAAATGGCGGAACGCGTGCGCATCTTCTATTTCACAATGGCTGGGGGCCGGATGTATGCTACCATCCACTTGGCGGCGCTGTATTAGACAAAGCCACCAATTCTTACGGTAAGCTCAATATGCATAAGAATCTTTTCGTAATAGACAGTTCACTCATTCCCGGTACAATCGGGGTCAATCCCTTCCTTACCATCACAGCTATTGCAGAGTATTGTATGGAACATATTTTGAATGAAGAATTTAAGATGAATGAGTAGCGAATAAGTATTTATTAATCAATCTCCTTGACAATAAATAAATTGGGCATTGAAACAAACTCCAGGAAGTTTTAAATATCTTACAACCCTAACTGCTTTTTTATACATTCTAACCTGAGTTCGGGTTAAGCAGCAATTAATTTAGGCTGGTTATACTTTAGAATA
>JBIQMB010000696.1:0-1549 GCA_044463745.1 Chitinophagaceae bacterium
TCAGCCATTCCGGCCCGGGCAATGACGCCCGCTTCTTTCTTGCCCATACATATATCTTTAAATGCATTGAGTAGATGTTTCATCTTTTCAATATCCGATTCTGCATGCATTGCAAGTATCTTGCCTTCATCAACCAAATAACGCATGCCCAGAAACTGCGCATCCCGGCAAAAAAGAATGACACCCGCATTGATGAATTCACTGCGTTCTACCCGCGGCACAATGCGGATCACCGCATACTCATATAATAGCTTCCCTTGCATCCCTAACATGATTTACAAAATGAGCGGATTGATGAAACCGGGTAGTCAAAAAATCTACATAGGCATTTCTGTTTTCATCATAACTGCTAAACGGTGTATCCACAAGCAGCCATTCTTCGGGAACCAGCCCCACAATGTAGCGCAATAATTCATCTGAAAGATGAGCATGAAACCATTGATCTGCTTCATCCATCCTGTCAGCAAACGGGAGCAATACATGGTCTTTAATTTGTTGAAAAGGAAGAATTGCTTTTTCCTTGTAATTATCCCAACTGTGATGGAAATAAAGAGATGCGCCAGGGTCAATCAGCCAGAGTTCTTTCTTCCAAAGAAGCAGGTTTGTATTCTTAACCGTTCGGTCCACATTCATCAGAAAGCTATCCAGCCACACAATTTTTGAAGCAAGTAAACCATCCACCCTTGTCAATGCCGGATCAAAGGTAGCTGCCCCTTTTAGAAAATGGACACCCAGGTTTTTTCCGGTACTGGCCTTTAGCAAATCCTGAATTTCGGGATCGGGTTCCGTTCGCCCAAAAGATTCATCCAGCATGGCAAAAACCAATTCAGGAACCTTTAGTCCGGCGCTGCGGGCTATTTCACCTCCGATCAGGTCTGCAATCAAGGCCTTGGGACCCTGCCCCGCTCCCCTGAATTTTACCACATACAAAAACTCATCATCTGCTTCGGCTATAGCCGGCAGCGAACCACCCTCCTTAAGCGGTGTTACATACCGGGTAACCTGTACGGTTCGGATTTCGTTTCGTTTTACTTCCATGTTATGCAAACTTACATTTTCATTACCGTAGAAATTTTCCTTCAAAAAAATATTATTTCACTTTTCTTGTTATACATTTAGCCAAACTAAGTTTTTATGACAATCAGGTCGATTCTGGATAATGACTTTTATAAATTCACCATGCAAAATGCGGTAGTCAATTTATATCCCAAAGCCAAGGCGCGCTATGCTTTCATCAACCGAGGCAATCATGCATTTCCTCCGGGATTTGGCGAGCTGCTGACCGCTGAGATCAAGAAGATGGAGAGCCTTCAATTAACGGTGGAAGAGAAAAAGTTTTTAGCTAAAAACTGTCCGTACCTGCCGCCTACCTATCTTGATTTTTTACAGGGATTCAGGTACGATGCCAGTGAGGTAACCGTGACGCAGAAAGGATCGCAGGTATCCATTGATATAGAAGGATATTGGTATAGAAGCATTTTGTGGGAGGTGCCACTGATGTTTTTGGTATGTGAATTATATTATCAGCAGCCTGAGGTAATCAAGGAGC
>JBIQMB010000697.1:0-1548 GCA_044463745.1 Chitinophagaceae bacterium
GGCTCTGCAATCTTTGTGTTACTTCGAGCCTCGGTGTCTTGGTGGCCCTGCAATCCCCCATATTCTTTGCTCATCAAAAATATATTTTTAAAAAATCCCTGAAAATAGGGATTGTCCGGTATAACCGGCCTGATTAGCTTTGCACCATATTCTTAAAGAGGAAAAGAAATTAATCTGGTGGTTTTTCAATTATACGTTTATTCACAAATCCCTCTGAATAAAAAATCAGAGGGAAGTGGATAAATCAAAATCCTCGCACACAGTACATTATTTTTACGGTTTTTGCTGTTCGACATGTTAAGCGAAGCGCATATCGAACGATAGATTGTGCGGATTTGTAATCCGAATAAAAACGACAAAGAATACTTATTTTTCGGTAGCCCACTCTTTAAAAAGTTTTTTACTAAGATTCCTCGCTTCTCTAAGCGAAATCATTTTTTCGGGCGTCGTTTTGAGGGCCGCTTTTGTTTGTAATTTGAAATAATCTTCCTCCGGAATCAGGACATATTTTTTGTTTTCTATTTCAATGTGTGTTGCCATGATATTTCATTCTAAAGACCAATTTACACTTTTTAATTTTAAAATGTAATTAAAGCGTAAAGTTAAAAAATTTTAACTCACGAGCTACAATGTGCATACTTTTTGCAGTTCGACATGTTAAGCGAAGCGCATGTCGAACGATAGATAATGCAGATTTATAATCCGCCAAAGACAATAATGAAGAGGATTGCAAATCCCTCTTTTATCTCCTCTTTGCGATGCGCAACGCTAAATCAAAAAAGGGGAATGTAGAAACACTCCCCGCTGTTCAAAACTATGTTTTGCACATGAGAAAAAATTATTCTGATATTTCTGTCAACTTTTTATTTAATCCTCGTATCCCCAAGTGCGGCTTTCAAAAATGCCACTACTTCACTTGCCGGCATTGCCAGGCTGCTGGTGCGGCTATAGCGTGCCATATTTATCCCCATAAATTTGTGATTGGAATCAAAGACAGGGCCACCACATTCGGCAGGTTTAAGTTTCGCATCATGTATAAAAATATGATCGAAGCCATCACGGATTTCACTCCTGCCATCTGTAAACTCCTCTGAAATATGATCAATCCCTTTATACGGTCTGCTTTGGAGCGCTATCCGGCGCGTCTCCCTTTTGCCTTCGCGAACGCTGACAATGGTAACCAACTCACGCGGCTGCTTACTTTTCAATTCGTTTATAAGGTCCTCAGGTGTATCGATCCTAATATCATTTATACTGATTATTTCATCGCCTAATCGCAGGCCGCTCTGCTGGGCGGCTGAGTTGGGTTGTAATGATGTTATGATGTTCTTGCCATCTTTTTGTTCAAGTTTGACCCCGAGAAATCCTACATTATATACGCCTGGTAAACTAAAGGAAGGAGAACCTGTTACACTGATTAAAGCAGATTGCGATGGCAGTGGTGAAACCAACAATTTGCCAAGACTTTTCTTATCCACAGAATCTAAATCCATAACCTTAACTGTAAGTGCATCAGGCATCCTTCGATCAAGTTGCAATAAAACCAGG
>JBIQMB010000698.1:0-1544 GCA_044463745.1 Chitinophagaceae bacterium
GGCCTCGCTCATTCGGATTTTATTTTTGCTACGGAGAAGTAGTTTGCAAATTTTGATTTAAACTTAACTTAATCAAATTGCTGTTTAAAATAAAATGGCAATAATAGAAGTTGTTAGCATTAATAAAATCTGGCAATGTGAGACTTTTTTACTGATTGTTTCATTAAGGTAACTTTGTTGCTTGATTTTAATACCATTAATCGAAAATATTTTGTGTACCATCACTTATTATCCTCATCCCCGTCTGACCGATAATTTTATCATCACTGATAATCGGGATGAATCTGTTCAACGACCTGCACTATCGCCGGATTATTATCAGGAAATGGGCACCCGGCTATTTTATCCGAAAGATATCGTATCAGGCGGAACGTGGTTTGGCTTAGGCAAAATGAAACGCCTTGTTTGCCTGATGAATGGAGCATTTAAGCCGCACAAACGAACAGGTAACTATCGTAAAAGCAGGGGTATAGTTGTAAAAGAGTTTTTGTCAGCGAAAGATTTTTATTATGAAATGAAGAATTACGATTTTGATGGAATAGAACCATTCTATGCCATTGTTTTTTCGTGGGCTAATAAAACAGAAATACGCGAAATTATATGGGATGGTCAGGTGCCGACATTTCAGATTGTAAATCCTGAACTGCCACAAATATGGGCCGCTGCCATGACTTACTCACCGGAGCAGTACCAGATTAAAAAGAAACAATTTAATGACTTGATCAACGAAGGTCTCCAACATAAAGATGTATCGGATTCTCTATGGCAATTACATCATTCCAAGGAGGCGGATGAGCAGGAAGGCTATATTATCAACCGAGGAATGCTCCGAACATCCAGCATCATTCAGGTACATTTTAGCGGCCAAAATGATATAAGTTATCGGTATCATGATTTGATTCAGGATACGCTGGCTGAAGGAAAGATTCATTGGCCGGTTTGATTTGTCAGACAGTATGTGGCAATTTCGACACGGAATTTTTTTTCCTGATTAGTCTTCATTTAAGTCATGCGTGATTTTTTCCGTTTTTTCTTTATAACTCACTGATTTTAATTCTCCCGATTCATCACGTATGTTGGTTTGCTCTCCGGTTATATCGGTGTTTTGTGCAGAAATACACAGCCATTGATCTTGTTCTTTTTTTGCCACAAAAAGAAACATGGTGTCTCTGTCTCCAGCATGTTCTACTTCTTTTTTTGATTGACCCGAAACGCGGATCCGTGCATGGATAACGGCAATATCATCGGCAATCATTTTTACTTTAACCTTGATGACTTCAAAATGTGATTCAGGAAAAATGACCCTGAATCCGAAATCATGAGCTTTAAAAATGTCAGTTTTATTGTCCCACCATTTGCCTGTAACATTGATAAAGTCTGCATCTTCATAAAATAAATCTGCTATGCCTTGCGCACCGTAGATATTCCATGCTGCGCCAAAACGAAAGGGGATATCATCGGGTTTGAGTACGGGTTTATTATTCATAAAGTTTTAATATGCAAAAACTGTGCATATTACAAATTTCGAAGAGAAGTAGCGGAAA
>JBIQMB010000699.1:0-1528 GCA_044463745.1 Chitinophagaceae bacterium
AAAAAAGGGTGGCTTTTTAGCTCACCCTTTAATTATTTTTGTCGGACAATAGTGATATTTTAAATAGAGTTACAAATGTATTAAACCAAAACGAACATACTTACTCTTCTAATTTGTTGAGGATAAATTCAGTGGGGATTGATTTTCCTTTTACCAACCACGCTACCCCGAAAAATAATAGCATAAAGACTTCCATAATGTACACGGATTTTCCCCACAACCAATCTTCGCTATGCGGTATTAATGAAAAGATCGCAAGAATCAAAACGCAAAGAATGATTCCCCACCCACAAATGAGATATAATTTCCCTTCTGCATCCCTTATCAATACTTTATTCGGATGACGGCGAAAGTTGACGATGCTCATAACTGCCATAGAAAGAAAAAACAATGCGGCAAAGACCAGGTGGATAACACCGGCTAAATGAGAGGAAACAAAGATGTGAATATTGTCTGTTATAGGTTTTGCAGAGCTGGTTGGAAAAACGATAATGCCTATGGCACAAACAGCGGCAAAGTTGCATATTCTTTTGTCAGATAACCAAGCATACCGATCATCTTTTCTGTTAAGGGGATAGCCATTGTATGTAAAAAGAAAAATGGCTACTGTCAATAAAATTCCGGTAAACGTCGGCCCTGCGGTGGTGTAATAAAAATCGCTGATGGAGGGTTTTAGGTCAATGCCGGCGACGTATGGTTTTGAAAATTCTACATTGACGAAGAGCGGATTGTTTAATAAATTAAGATGGTTAACAAAAACATTGACAAACCAACACATGAGGGGCAACAGAATGCCGAGAACACCAATCAATTGCCGCAGAGTGCGAAAGGAGATGAGATAAACGTTATGGTTGCGGGGATTCATTAGCAGAAAAGAATTTAAAGAGTGGGAGATTTGGTAAAGTGCTACTCACGCATATCCTACAATGAATAAAAATAATTAATTATTTTCAATCGGATTGAAGATGGCCATGGAATATAGCTTCGATTGAGCTTTTTCTCCAGTCTATTTCATTTGTCACCCTCATGAAATATGATGGTAATGCCTAATTTCGCTTTTTTGAAATTCGCTTATCTTTTAATCTCAAAAGTTCCTTTTAAGTAGATGAATAGTTTTGAAAATTACCTTTCTGAAAATCTTGATCTTGAAAAAGAAGATGTAGCTGCGTTACTGAGTCAATGTAGCCGCAGAGAATTTGCAAAGGATGAATTTTTGTTAAGGCAGGGCGGGCACAGCCATTATGTTTACTTTGTGGAACGGGGATTATTAAAGCAGTACAGTGTGGACGCGAAAGGGAAGGAGCATATTCTAATGTTTGCGCCTGAAAATTGGTTTGTAGCTGATCGGGAGAGCGCATACTTCAACCGGCCTTCACTCTATTTTATCCGCGCGCTTGAAGATAGTTCGGTCGTGTTATTGGAAGAGGAGTTTATAAACCGGCTGGCAGAAAAAAGCGAGTCTTTTCTAACATTTAATAATCGGTTACTCAATAATCATATAAGACATTTGCAAAAACGAATAACCTCC
>JBIQMB010000700.1:0-1514 GCA_044463745.1 Chitinophagaceae bacterium
GGCACGAGTGGTACAGAATGCTCATTTGCAAACAGGATAAGCTTGCGGACATCCTCATCATTTTTTGGTATAGCTACTGCCATCGGAAGTTCTCTGTATGCTGAAGCGTCGGTAGCATAAAGCACCTTGTGCGCATTGTCTGTGAATAATTGTCCCTGTAGTTGTAATCTTAGTTCGTTTAGCTCTTCTTTCATTAACTTAGTGTGGATTATTTTGGCTTTAGGCCTGTAAAATTAATGGTTTCTGATGATGCACTAAAAATAACTGTTGACACAGGCGTTCAACGCGGAAAATAAATCAGGATATTTGCAAAAATAATCTGAATGGAAAAGTTTGAATTGAAAGTTATCATTGCCAGTACCAGAAACCAGCGGCAAGGAATAGCGGTGGCCGACTGGTTTATAGAAAAAGTTAAAAAGGAAGATGCGTATAATGTTGAGGTGCTTGATTTAAAAGAAATAAACCTTCCAATGCTTGATGAGCCCAATCATCCCAAATTGAAGAATTATCAATATGATCATACAAAGGAATGGAGCAAGAAAATTGCGAGTGCTGATGGGTTTGTTTTTATAATTCCGGAGTATAATTATGGGGTGCCTCCTGCATTGGTTAATGCTGTCGATTATTTATTTTATGAGTGGCACTATAAGCCTGCGGCACTTGTTAGTTATGGCGGTATTTCCGGTGGTTTGCGATCAGCGCAAATGTCGAAATTAATTTTAACCACCGTCAAACTGGTGCCATTAACCGAGGCTATTTCGGTACATTTTTTCGCTAAGAATATTAATGAACAAGGCGTGTTTGTCTCGGATAATCATCTGGATTCGCAGTATAACACCATGATGGCCGAATTGAATAAATGGCTTCAGGGGCTAAAGTACATGCGTGAACATTTTATCTGATTAATTCAATGAAGTTGTACATTAAAAATATGGTTTGTCCGCGCTGTATCATGAGTGTGGAAAGTCTTTTGAAAGAAAAAGGTATCGCTTTTCATTTTGTACAATTGGGAGAAATTGGATTGGTCGGAAATTTATCTGATAAACAATTGAAGGAATTGGGAGGGGATTTATCTCAATTGGGTTTTGAGTTATTGAACGATCCTTCATCTCAATTGATTGATAAGGTAAAGTCGGCTTTGATTCAGGAAATCCAAACCGGAATTGAAGATCATTTCAGCATACAGAAGTTTCTGTCAAAAAAGATTTTGAAAGATTATTCTTCGGTAAGCAAATTATTTTCATCTGTAGAAGGTATTACCATTGAGCAATATTTCATTTTGCAGCGGGTGGAGAAAGCCAAGGAGTTATTGATGTATAATGAAATGTCGCTGTCTGATATTGCCTTCTCACTTGGCTATAGCAGCACACAGCATTTGTCGGCTCAGTTTAAAAGAGTAACGGGCATGACTCCCACACAATTTAAGAGCCTCGGTAACATCGCACGAAAACCTATTGATGGATTTTAAGAAAACCAATCACTTGTTTCGGAAAGTGCGATCTTTCACACGCTGT
>JBIQMB010000701.1:0-1510 GCA_044463745.1 Chitinophagaceae bacterium
ATGCCGACGTATTTATTTTAAAATGAAATAAATGTGTTTTATTCAAGGCTGCATGCGCTTTTACAATTAATTTTGCACCTCTGAAAAAAACAACATATGCTCGATAAACTCGAGGCCATACAGGCCAGATTTGATGAATTAGGAATAGCACTGACCAACCCCGAGATTGTAAATGATAACCAGAGATATAAATCTGTAAGTAAGGAATATCGTGATTTAGAAAAAATAGTGACGGCACGTAAGGATTATATCAAAGTACTTGGCGACATTGATTTTAACAAGGAGGTACTGGAGAGTGATGATGAAGAAATGCGATCTATGGCCAAAGAAGAACTGCCTTTATTGCAAGAAAAAAAAGAAGAACTTGAAAAGCACATCCGCCAACTATTGATACCCAAAGATCCGCAGGATGAGAAGAACTGCATCATCGAAATCAGAGCAGGAACCGGTGGTGATGAGGCTTCACTTTTTGCCGGTGATCTGCTGCGCATGTACACCCATTATTGCGAAAACAAAGGCTGGCATATAGCCGTACTCAGTGAAAATGAGGGCACGGTAGGTGGATATAAAGAAGTACAATTAGAAGTAAAAGGAGATGATGTATATGGCACCTTAAAATTTGAGAGCGGCGTTCACCGTGTTCAGCGGGTTCCGGATACAGAAGCATCAGGAAGGGTACATACCAGTGCAGCAACAGTAGCGGTAATGCCCGAGGCAGATGAAGTGGATGTGGACATTCGGGAAAGCGATGTGAAGATGGAAACTGCACGCAGCGGGGGTGCCGGCGGTCAAAATGTAAACAAGGTAGAAACCAAGGTTATGCTTACGCATATACCAACCGGCGTGGTGGTAATGTGCCAAACCGAAAGAAGCCAATTGGCCAATAGAGAAAAAGCAATGCAGATGCTTCGTACCAAATTATATGAGGAAGAAGTGAGGAAACAAGAGGAAGAAATTGCCCGACATCGGAAAAGCCTGGTTAGCACAGGCGACAGGTCTGCTAAAATTCGAACTTACAATTATCCTCAAGGCAGGGTAACCGACCATCGGATAGGAATGACCGTATATAACCTGGATGATGTAATGAATGGCGACCTGCAGGAATTCATAGATGCATTACAATTTGCCGAAAATGCGGAAAAACTTACGCACTAAGGAAAAATTCGGAAAATAAATGCACACTTCATTTTCACATATCTTGAATAGATCGAAGAAATTCTTCAGAAAATCTAATAAATCACAAAAATGATAATGCAATGCAAATGGAATTCTAAAGTTTAAATGAATATGTGCTAAAACGAATGAAAGGTATTAATTTTGCTCTATCATTATAAATCAGAATTCAGACAATTTAATATATACAATAAAGATTTTCTCATAAGCAGTTAGTTTTGGTAAACGGCCCTTGTTTCTACTTGGGCCATTTTTTTTGCCCAAACATTTTCTTTTTGTTTTTTTTAAAATTTTTTTCTCCTAATTAAACTTTTTGGCACCGATTTTGTCTTATATA
>JBIQMB010000702.1:0-1504 GCA_044463745.1 Chitinophagaceae bacterium
TAATCTTTACTTTCATCGCGGTGCTCCCGAAGCAATTTGGGATACCTTACCCTGTTTGGATTATCTATTTCAAACAGGATTTCCGGTGCTTTGATCGAATCCGATCTCATGGTAGAATCCGAAGCCAAGTCTTTGGTCTGCTTACCGATAAATACGGTGGCAGAAGTAGTGCTTATGCCAATTATAATAAGAATTATAATCAACGTTAATAAGCTCTTTGATTGAATTTTTTTCATAATTAAAATTGTTCAGTCAAATAATTATTTCACGCTATTACAACATCTTCCTTTTTCTTAGGTCAGGGATTAATGACAAGTGGTGAATTCTTAAGAGAATGGATGAACTTAGATAGTAACCTCTTTTATAAAATGATTTTGCAAAGTTAGTCATCCACATCAAGATTTGCAAGTGATCATAAATAAAAACTGTTAAAAACAATTGTCATAAAAAAGTCATATTAATGCATAACTGATAGATTAGCAGATAGTTATAACTAAATATTCCCTTTTTATTGAGAAAATGTCAAAGAAATTTCCCTGCATTAGGCAAGAACAATGCCAAAGTCTGTTTTAGGCCACAAATTTGTTTCGTAGGGTGATGCCTTTAACTTTAATTAATCCTGCAATCGATTGAATTGTAAATGATTATTTAAAGCCGAAACATGCCTTTTCTAAACGGAATTTATTATTGTCATGTATAATAAAGCGACTAACCTGCCGAAATGTTTTTAACCTTAACATATATTTGCTGCCGTGGCACGCAAGAAAAAGAAAGGGTACCTGGTTTATGTCCGGATTTTCTTCTGGCTTTTTGCCGGAATAATCCTGATTTTCATCGGAGTCAACCTTTTTGTTGTGAAACCGCATATTTTTTATCCCGGTTTTGAAATCAACATACCTTCCGGCTATAAAATTCATGGTGTAGATGTAAGCAGGTATCAGGAAGTAATTAACTGGCAGGAGTTAAAACAAATGGAATCAAAGGGGGTCAAGATCGGGTTTGTTTTTATTAAAGCCACCGAAGGCATCACAAAGGTCGATAACCAATTCAGAAGAAATTGGATGGGAGCAGAAAACCAAAATGTTCCTAAAGGAGCTTATCATTTTTATGTGCCCGGACGGAATGCAAAAAAGCAGGCTGTCAATTTTACGCAGATAGTAAATTTGTCTGAGGGTGATCTTCCTCCTGTTTTGGATATAGAAAAAAGAGGAAGGCTCAGCGACGAACAAATCAGAAAAGATGCGCGCGAGTGGCTCGAAATCGTAGAGGAAAAATATGGGGTACCTCCAATCATTTATACCAATATTTCTTTTTACGAAAGGTATTTTGCTGAGGGTTTTGAAAAATATCCGATATGGATAGCGCATTATCTGCAACCCCATAAACCACGTACAAACCGGAAGTGGATATTTTGGCAACACAGTGAGGTGGGAAGGGTAAACGGCATTAAAGGATTTGTAGATTTCAATGTTTTTTATGGAGATAGCTCAGATTTTAGAAAGCT
>JBIQMB010000703.1:0-1503 GCA_044463745.1 Chitinophagaceae bacterium
TTTTCGGATGAGGTAACTCCCATTTGACGTATCGCCACAGCGGGTTCTTCTCCGAATCTCCATAAGAAATTATTTCCGGATATGTCTGTAGTAACGGGCTTAAACATTACCTTATTGGCAATCTTTTGGAAGGTAAAATCAGTATTCGGCTTTTGGTCCTCAAATCTCAGCTGCAACGAATAATTAAAACATGCGTTCGATTCCACTTTGACATAAATAAACCCGTCATAAACGTACATGCAATTTATCAACAGGGAGTCGTTCACTATTTGTCCCGGTGCGGCTGACGATGTTTCTATAACCTTACTACCTTCTTCTGATAAATAATGCCCATCAATCATTTGATAAAAAGTCACTTTTATATCTCCGTTAATATTTCCGGTATTCATTCCTTCTACGTAAAGAGAAAACTTGCCTCCCATACCTGCCTCCATCTCCAATTTATAGTAATCAGCATCATCCCTGACTCCATCGAGGATATGGCCGATGGTGCCTTTGTAGGTATTATCTAAGTCAATAGGGCTGGGAGTTTCGATTGTATTATTATCCTCTGAATCATTCTCTCCCGTATCCTCCATCGTATATAAAAACTGGAAACTGAATGGTGAGCTACTGGTCAGCTTTACATAAATGGTTTGTGCGGCCAGGCAGGATATTGTTAACACATCCGAAATATCCTCACCTGCAGCGACGCTCGATTTTTGTATATTCTGACTAAGAAGAAGATCAGATTTGCGGCTGTCATAAACCTCTGCCTTCAGGTAACCGGCACTGCTACCCGTATTTTTTGCAGATATGGTTATTTTCATGGTACCCTGAACCGGCAATACCGTTTCATAATAGAGAGGCTGGTTGCTTATGGTTGCGGAAACGGTGTTTCCCGCATTGAACGGGGAAGCAGAATTGAAGTCGTTGTTTTGACTGATGCTCAGAATTGGATAAACAGAAAAAAGGAGTAAAAATATTCTCTTCATAAAATAAGATTTAGGGTCTCTATCTTATGAATCGTAAAAAGAAGAAAATGTCATCAATGATTCTTTAGGATTATCATTATTCCTGCCTGATAATCACGATCAAAACTGATTGTTATCGTGATGGTTAATAAGTTAAATTTGATCTCTCCATTATTTGATTAACCGCATAATATTATTTCGTTTAATTTCTTGTAATTGAAGGAACACTTTAATTTTTATCATTTTTGATTTATGCCTTCCATAAATCAAAAAAAAGTTCAATTACTTCAATAGCGGGCAGGCTGTTGAAGCAATTGAACTTTGAGGTTTATTATAGGATTTTTCGGTTTGGATTAGGCGGTGGCTTCCATTAGTATTTTTTTCTTGCTCATATCACTTATCAAAGATTTGCCAAAAGAGCGTGACAGCTGTGCCAGAGATGCCGGGTCAATGCTGCTCATATCACATTTTTGGTTCAGCGATAATGAACGGTAACTATTAACCTGAGTTCGGGTTAAGCAGCAATTAATTTAGGCTGGTTATACTTTAG